>DBGBEM010000253.1:0-8683 GCA_048477235.1 Muribaculaceae bacterium
ATTACCGTCGATGATGCCGACATAACGGAGCTCGCCCGCCTGACGCTCGAAAAGCTCGACCTCCGCGGTGCGGTGACCGTGCAGATGCTTCGCGACCCGTCGAGCCGGCGCGCTGTTGTCATGGAGGTCAATCCGCGTCTCGGCGGAGGGGCCGTAGCAGCCGTCTGCGCAGGTGCCGACATCCCCGCTCTCATCATCGCCGAAGCGTCTGACCGCCCGTTAAAGCCGACGGAAGCCCGCAGCGGAATCCTTGTTCAGCGCTATCTCAACGAAATTTCTTTCGACACCAATGAAGACCGATAACCACGTCATAATTATCGCCGAAGCAGGCGTTAACCACAACGGCAATCTCGAGCTTGCCCGCCGGATGGTCGACGAGGCGCGCCGAGCCGGAGCCGATTACGTCAAATTCCAGACGGCAGTCCCCGAACTGGTCATTTCCTCGATCGCTCCGAAAGCCGAATATCAGAAAGAGACAACCGGCAAAGAGCAGAGTCAGCTCGAAATGTGCCGCGCGATCCATCTGCCTCTTACCGACTATGCCGGACTCGCCGACCTATGCCACGAGAAAGGGATCGGCTTCATGAGCACGCCTTTCGATCTCGTGTCGATCGACACCCTCGCTCCGCTCGGCATGGACTACTGGAAAATTCCGTCGGGCGAAATCACCAACCTCCCGTATCTCAGAAAGATTGCCTCTAAAGGAGGACGCGTCATCCTCTCTACAGGGATGTCGACTCTCGACGAGGTTGCCCGCGCCGTCGATATTCTCGAAAATGGAGGCATACCACGCGCCGACATAAGCCTGCTCCACTGCAATACTCAGTACCCTACGCCCATGGACGACGTAAATCTTCGCGCCATGGAAACGCTCAGGAGCCTCGGTTGCGGTCGTGTCGGTTACAGCGACCATACGGTCGGCATCGAAGTGCCGGTAGCCGCTGTTGCCATGGGAGCGCAGATCATCGAGAAGCACTTCACCCTCGACAAGACTATGGAAGGCCCTGACCACCGCGCTTCGCTCGACCCCGCCGAACTACGCGCCATGGTCAGCGCCATACGGAATATCGAGAAAGCGGTAGGCAGTTCTGAAAAGCGCGTCAGTCCGAGCGAAAGAGCAAATATCGAGGTGGCCCGCAAGAGTATTGTTGCCGCCCGCGACATCACCGCCGGAGAGATATTCACCGAAGAGAACATCACCGTAAAACGGCCCGGCAACGGCCTGTCGCCGATGCTTTGGGATGACGTCATCGGACAGCGTGCCGCGCGCGATTTCGCATACGATTCACTCATAACCCTCGGATGAGTCAGCGCAACACACTCAGCCTAAACCAGCAGCAGCGACAGCAGCAGACACTCTCGCCCCAACAGGTGAGATATTTCCGTATGCTCGAGATGAACCAGACTCAGGCCGAGGAAGAACTCAAACACGCTCTCGATGAGAATCCGGCTCTCGAAATTGCCGACACTTCCCCGTCAGAGACCGGTGAGAATGACTTCAACGAAACGGCTGAAGAGATGCAACTCGCCGACTATGCCGGAGAAGACGACATTCCGACATATCAGCTCCGGGCCAACAACCGGTCGGCCGACGACTCCGACTGGCATCCCGAAGCGATCGAAGAGGCGCCTACCCTGTTCGACATTATTGTCGAGCAGGCGCGTATGCTCGGACTCGACGACGACCGGCTGGCAGCGCTGATATTCGTCGCCGGCAATCTCGACAACAACGGCTACCTGACGCGCTCGACAGCCGATATGGCCGCTGACATGACAATGGTCACCGGGCGCGACGTCAGCCAGGCCGAAATAAACGAGGCCCTGACAAAGCTTCGCACTCTCGATCCCGCCGGAATCGGCGCCTCTGATCTCCGACAATGCCTGCTTCTTCAGCTGCGCCGAAAGAAACCGACCCCCGACATCGAAATGGCGATCGAAGTGATAGCCCACAATTTCGATCTGTTCAGCCACAAGCATTACGACAGGCTGGCGTCGGCTGTCGGCATCGACCGCGAGCGGCTGCGTCGGGTGCTCGACATAATCCGATCGCTGAATCCCAAGCCGGGCAGCGAGGTTGAAAGTGTTCAGGCTGCCGACCGTCTGAGCCATATCACGCCCGATTTTGCCGTTGAGACTGACGGCGAGAGCCTGACAGTGACACTTCTCAACGCCGCGCCTGAATTGCGGGTCGAGGCTACGTTCGCCGCAGCCGACGATGGGAACAGCAGTTCATCGGCCGATGCATTCATCAGGCGCCAGCGCGACGAGGCCCTCGGATTCATATCCATACTTAAGCTTCGCCAGCAGACTCTTTTCAGGGTGATGAATGCCATAGCCCGTTTCCAGCATAATTTTTTTCTCACCGGCGACGAAGCGAAACTGCGTCCGATGGTTCTCAAAGACATCAGTCAATCAACAGGTTACGACACGTCAGTCGTCAGCCGTGCCACTCAGGGCAAATATGTTTTGACTCCATGGGGAATTTTCTCGCTGAAATTTTTCTTCAACGAGCGTTTTAATGATAGCGACGACACTTCCTCGCGCGAAATAATCGCTGCCCTGCGCGAAATTGTCGAAGGCGAAGACCGACGGCATCCGCTCAACGACGATGCCGTAGCCGAACAGCTAAGCCGGAGAGGATTCAAAGTGGCACGCCGCACCGTAGCCAAATATCGCGAACAGGCAGGAATCCCCGTTGCACGCCTGCGCCGCGAACTCTAACAACAAAACCTGACAACTATGGATCCCAATTCACCTCTCTACAAAAAAATAAGTCAGATAGCACCGATAGAAACCGAAGCCCCGTCAGAATCCCCGACACCGGCTCCGCGCAAAAAACGCGAGCATAAGCCGCTCCCCGACTCGATCGCCCATATTCTGTCGCTGGTCTTCTCTCCGATGCTGACGCCGACCTACGGGGTCGCTATAGCTTTCTTCGCCAGTTATCTGGCTATTCTGCCATGGTCAGTCAGACTGTCGGTAATCGGGATAGTGTTCATAATCACCGGCGTTATCCCGATGACAGCCATCTGGGCATTATGGCGGTTCGGATATGTCAAAGACCCGGGGCTGAACAACCGCAGTGAGCGAACAGTGCCATATATAATCACCCTCGTCTGCTATCTGCTCTGCGCCTTCTATCTTTATAAGGCACATGCCCCCGAATGGCTCTGGAGCTTCCCCGCGGGAGGTGCGATAGCCATAGCTATATGCATGCCGGTCAACTTCCGCTGGAAAATCAGCGGCCACATGGCCGGAATGGGCGGAATCGTTGCTGTGGCCTTCCGCATCGCCGCAGGCAGCTATTATATCTCCGCGATATGGCCGTGGCTCGCGGCAACGGTGATTCTGGCGGGATGCGTGGCCACATCGCGCATCATTCTCGGGCGCCACACGTTAATGCAGACAATCGCCGGATTCGCCGTCGGATTCGCCTGCGTCTACATACTATCGGCAATAGTCTGACTCAGATGCGGGCCAGAGCATGACCCGCATGGGCAAGCAAAAGCCCGACAGCGAAGCTCGCTACCGCATACACAAAGACTATCCAGAAGCGCGAGTCGCTGAAAAGAAGATAGTTTTCGTGGGCGAAGGTCGAGAACGTCGTGAAGCCGCCGCAGAAACCCGTTATCAGCAACGCACGCAGTTCGGGAGAGATGTCGACACCGCGCTCGATGAGCCCGAACAGAATCCCGATAAGAAGACATCCGACGATATTGACAACGAAAGTTCCCCATGGGAAACACCCCGCGGAGTGTTCCGTTATCACGTTGCTCAGCAGATAGCGGCAACCGCCTCCGACCGCGCTCCCAGCCATCACCCACAACAGATTAGCCCACATACTTACGTTATTTAATGATTCGCTTTGCGAGTCGACGCGCCTTAGCGCGGTCTCTGTCGGTCAGCTCGGGATTGGCTGCAGTTCCGCCGCGCTGAATGGTTCCTCTGATGGCAAAGCCCGAATATTTAAGAATCTCTCTGACGGCGCGCACCATTCCCGAACTCTGGCGGAACATACGGTTAAAGGGGCACGGCGTAGTGCAGGCCGTTATTATCGCAGCGCGCTTTCCTTTCATCAGAGGGCGCGGAAAACGCGAGGTCTCTTCCATCATGCCGTAGACAAGGCGGTCGAAAAGAAGTTTGAGAGTGCCCGGCATATTTCCCCAGTAGGTGGGAGCGGCCACTACGACAGCGTCGGCCCGGCGCATGGCTTCGAGAACCATAAGGGAATCGTCGGGCGGGAGAACACAGCTGTGAGTCGAGCGACACCGCATACATCCCGTGCATGGCGCTACTCTCAGCGGCCGGACATCGATTGCCTCGACCTCGGCGCCAAGACGCCGGGCCTCGGCCGAAAATTCGGCGGCGAGTGTAGAGACGGTGCCCTTAGGGCGCGGCGATGCGTTTAGAACAAGTATTCTCATTTCGGTTCTGTCAGAAGCGGGAGAGCCGATATCCCCGACGTGCGCCGCGCAGACAGGCGCACGCCCGAAATAGCATCTTTAGCCCCGGAATCGAGAGCATTGTCGCGCACACGGCCCGAACCGGCATGAATGACACGTCCGTGACCGTCGCAGATCGCCACATGGTTTACGCGGCCCGATCCTGAGCGGTCAAGAAAGAGAAGGTCGCCGGCCGCAAGAGCGTCGAGAGGCACCTCGTCGCCGACCGAAGCCTGCTGCGAGGCATCGCGCGGCAGAATACGTCCCTGAAGCCAGTAGGCGACTCTGACCAGGCCCGAACAGTCGACCGCCCAAGGCGACATTCCACCCCAGAGATAGGGCGTTCCCATGAGCGCACGCGCGGTCTCGACGACTTTACGCGGCGAGAATGTCTGGCTGCCCCACTCTTCAAGTCTCATCATCGCCGCCGGATCGACAATTCCGAGCCGTCCGTCAGGCAGACGGATCATGCCATGGCTTACCTCGACGATGGCCCCCGCAGGAAGCGGGGAGAGAACCGCCCCGCGTTCATCGACCATCACGGTTGCGGGGAGTGCGGTTACTACCATGCGCGGAGCCTTGAGCCACGAATCGCGATCAGCCTCGGCAACCGAGCTTTCGGTCATATAGCCGTGATAGCCGTCGGGAGTTTCGACGCTCCACCATTCTCCGTTTTTGTCGAGAAGGCTGAGGGGAGTTCCCATGACAGCCTGCGAAACAAGCTCGGCGCTGTTTGACGGCTCTCCGCGCAGACACGCCACCGGAATTGCGACAAGTCCGAAATCGGCTGCCGCGATATTTAATGTAGCCGCAATGACGGCAACGAGAGTGAGGAAAAAGTTTTTCATTCTTGATATTGGGTCAGTCATCGCTGTAGTGCCGGAGCACACGACGGTAGGAATTGAATATCTTTGATTTCGACACGAACCCGACATATATGCCTTCACTGTCGACTACGGGCAGATTCCACGCTCCCGTGTCGTCGAAGGTGTTCATGACCTGTTCCATGCTGTCGCCGAGGGTTATCTTTGCGGGAGGCGCAGTCATGAATTTCGCCACACGCATCCGGCGGTAGAGGTCAGTGCGGAACATTATGTTGCGGATGTCGTCGAGGACAACGATACCGAGAAGCCGTCCGCGTTCATCAAGAACCGGAAACAGGTTTCGCGTCGAGCGCGCTATGGTGTCGACCATTTCTTTAAGGCACATATCCGGGCTGACGGGCAGACAGTCGCGCTCTATGACATTGTCCATTTTCAGCAGAGTCAGAACGGCCTTGTCTTTATGATGGGTCAGCAGCTCGCCGCGGCGGGCAAGTCGGGCTGTGTAGATGCTGTAAGGCATAAACATCTTGGTTGTTCCGTAACTGATACAGGCCACTATAAGCAGCGGTAGCAGCAGGTCGTAGCCGCCGGTCAGCTCGGCGGTGAGGAAAATCGACATCAGAGGCGCGTGCATGACACCGGCCATGACACCTGCCATACCCATGAGCGCAAAGTTTTTCAGCGACAGGTCGAGTCCGAAGAGTGTGTTGAGCAGATAAGCGAAGAAGAAACCCGACAGACAGCCGACATAGAGCGACGGGGCGAATGTACCGCCGACACCCCCCGAGCCGTTGGTAGCCGAGGTAGCGAATCCTTTCATCAGTATTATCGCACCGATAAAGAGCAGTATTATCCAGACATTCATTCGGTCGGGATAAAAAAGGCTTCGCTGCACGATTGTCGACGGATCGCCATTGAGAAGCTGGACTATCGATTCATAGCCTTCGCCGTAAAGCGGCGGGAAAAGGAACACCAGACACGAAAGGATAGCCCCGCCTACGGCAAACCGGGCCCAGGGCGATTTCATCCGCTTGAACATCGTCTCCATCATTCCCATGACCTTTGTGAAGTAGATCGACACCGCACAGCAGAAAAGTCCGAGAATGATCACGAATGGAATACGCTCCATCATGAACGGCTCGCTCTGCACAAAGAAAAACTCGAAATTCAGCCCGGTGAAAGTATAGGCAATCGTAGCCGCCGCTATCGAGGATATCAGCAGGGGCATGACCGACATCGCCGTCAGGTCAAGCATCAGAATCTCGAGGGTGAACAGCATTCCCGCTATCGGAGCCTTGAAGATTCCGGCTATGCCCGCTGCCGCACCGCAGCCGACCAGAATCATAAGTATTCGCGGCGACATCCTGAACAGTGAGCCGAGATTCGAGCCTATCGCCGCGCCGGTATAGACGATCGGCCCCTCGGCTCCGACGCTGCCGCCAAAACCGATGGTTATCGACGACCCGACTATCGATGAGTAGATATTATGCCTCTTGAGGCGGCTCTTTTTCTGAGAGATGGCATAAAGGACACGGGTAACGCCATGGCTTATGTTGTCGCGGACGACATAACGCACGTAAAGCGACGCCAGCAGCACACCGGCAACCGGGTAAATGAAAAACATGAAGTTTGCCTCGGTCAGGCTGTCGCCCGAAGTCAGCAACCCCGAAATGAGATGGATCAGACCTTTGAGCAGCACGGCGGCGAATCCGCCCGCTATGCCGGTCAGCAACGCCAGAAAAAGCACAAACGTGCGTTCCGACAGATGCTTCTCGCGCCAAAGGAGCAGCTTCATGAATGAATCGTGAAATCTGATGCCTGCCATAACGGTTATATTCCGCGACCGGTTACAACGGTGCGCACTGTATAGAAAAGTATCTTTATATCAATGCCTATCGACATATTCTCGAGATAAAGAAGATCATATTTCATACGCTCTATCATCTCGTCGACATTTGTGGCATAGCCGAATTTGACCATACCCCATGAGGTTATGCCGGGTCTGACGCTGTGGAGCAGAGCATAATAGGGTTCGCGCTCTATCAGACGGCTTACGAAATACTCGCGTTCGGGACGCGGCCCGACAATCGACATGTCGCCGCGCACTACGTTCCAGAAGTTCGGCAGCTCGTCGAGACGGTATTTGCGTATGAATCGGCCAACAGGAGTAATGCGGCTGTCGCCGGGACCCGAAGAGAGAGCGGGACCGGCAGCCTCGGCGTCGGTACGCATCGACCGGAACTTGATAATATCAAACGGACGGCGGTGATAGCCCAGCCGCCGCTGACGGTAAAACACCGGCCCGGGCGAATCAAGTTTCACGGCAAGGGCCACCGCTGCGAGAACCGGCGACAATACGACAAGCGCCAGCGAGGCAAAAAGCAGATCGCTGACACGCTTCACGTTTAGCATCCCTGCCGAAAGATGGGGAGTTGAAATGTCAACCAGAGCCTCGCCCGAGACGTTGGTGAAACGCGGAATGCCAGCCACGCCGCGGCGCCCTATCTCAGGCCGTACTCTTACAGGCAGGTCAAGCGCCATCAGGGTTCCGAGCAATCCGGGTGTATCGAGAATGTCCGGGTCGTCACTGACGATGATGAGACTCTTTATTTTCTTTTCGCGGATAACTTCCGACAGAGCGGCAAGGGGCCACACAGGCCTGCGCCCCTGAGCCCGCTGACCGTCGCCAAGATCGACGAAACCGCATATATCAAAGCCCATAGGTTTCGGCAGGCTGTCGAGGCGGCGTGCGAAAGAGCGGGCGGCGGAGGTGGCGCCGAGAATCAGCGTCGGCACAGTCCAGAGCCGCTTCTGAATCAGCCGGGCGGTATATGTCGATATAATCAGGCGCCCGACGCTCATCGCAACCCATACGAGGCCGAAAAGTATCGCCAGAAGCTCGTAGTTCCAGCGGCGGCGCGGGAGAGTGTCGTTAAGCATCGCAAGGAAAAAGAACACCAGAGTCGCTATCAGCGCTACCAGCGCCGAGTTGCCGATAGCCTTAAGGCGCGACATGAACATCGGCTCGGCGTAAAAGCCCGACAGCCACGACAAGCCGACAGCCATTGTCGGGAACAGAATGAGTTCGGCAAGTAGCGTCGGAGAGGTAATGAACCAGCTGAAAATCTGCAACTCGGGTTTCAGATAAGCCTGAAGATAAACGAAGCGGATATAGTTGAACAGAAAAAAAGCCACGGCAACCGTCAGCCAGTCGGTGACGATATAGGTCAGACGTATGCGTGAGGCGACGGTCATTTCCTGATAAACACTAATTCGCCGCCGGCGGCTATTTTAACTATGCGCGAAGGAGCATGAAGCTCGGCATCGTCACGCCCATATCCGGCGACATAATCGACGGCGTCGAGTATTTCGCCTGAAATGTCGGAAAAACGGGCCGGAGTCGGCTCGCCGCTGACA
>DBGBEM010000254.1:0-1232 GCA_048477235.1 Muribaculaceae bacterium
AGCATGGCCCTCGCAGCGAGGAGGTAGCGAAGGTGATGAACAATCTCGGCGTGGTCTGCAACGACCTCGGCGAGTTCAGCAAGGCTCTCGACTATCTTCAGCGGGCACTCGAAATCCGCGTTGCTGTCCACGGCGAAGAAAACAACCTGACAGCAACAACCTATCAGAATCTCGGCAACACCTACCTCGACTCAGGCGACCCGAACAAGGCACTCGAATATTTTCAGAAGGCGCTCGACATCAATCAGAAAGTGCTCGATTCCGACGACCCGGCGCTCGCCGTCAGCTACAACGACTTAGGGAACGCCTTCTATTCATTAGGCGATTATGGCAAAGCGCTTGAGTATCTCGAAAAGGCTCTTGAAATCCAAACGAAGATCTACAGCGGAGGTCACCTCCACACGGCCGCAACGCTAAACAATATCGGAATGCTGCTCAGCGACAAGGGCGACTATCAGGCTGCGCTCGATAACTATTTCAAGGCGCTCGCAATTCAGGAAAAGATTGTCGGGCCCGGCCATCCCGACATCGCCATTTCTTACAATAATATTGGTTCGGTCTACTACTATACCGGCGATTTTTCGAAAGCACTTGAATACTTCCGCAAAGCGCTCGACATCCGTGTAGCGGCGTTCGGAGAGAAGCACCCTTCGGTCGGCGAATCTTACAGCAACACAGGCGTCACTCTCACCCAGCTCGGCAACTACGACGCCGCCCGCGAAAATCTCGAGAAATCACTGGAGATTTACAAAGATGTCTACGGGAACGACAACGAGGCCATCTCCGTTACCTATATCAATCTTGCCGACCTCAGTTCTAATCTCGGCGATTTCCAAAAAGCCCTCGAATATCAACAGAAGGCGCTCGAAATCAATCTGCGACTGTTCGGGCCAGACCACCCGCAGGTTGCCCTTTCATACAACAATATCGGCACCGCATACGGCGACCTCGGCGAGCCGCAGAAAGCGCTCGAGTATCTTCAAAAGGCGCTCGACATCAGGATTAAACTTCTCGGGAACAATCATCCTTACGTCGCCTCGGGCTACAACAATATCGGCACGATTTACAACGACCTCGGCGACTACGACAAGGCGCTGGAATACTACCACAAAGCCATCGACTCTTACTCCCACAATGAAGAGAACCCTGAATGCGCCCAGACTTATAACAACATCGGCGTCGCTCTGGCCAAACAGGGGAAAGACGCCGAAGCGCTTGACTACAAACAGAAA
>DBGBEM010000255.1:0-4023 GCA_048477235.1 Muribaculaceae bacterium
CCCGAGGGGGCGCCGCCGTTGTACCTCCGAAGGGAATCGAACCCTTATCTAAAGTTTAGGAAACTCTTGTTCTATCCGTTGAACTACAGAGGCTGATGACGGCGCAAAGATAGCGCTTTTAGCCGACATGGCCAAATTCAGAAAGGATAGCCTATAGCAAGATGGAAGGCGAGCGATTTGCCGAAGCTCGTCATGTTGTAGTATCCGCTGCGGCCCGTATCGTAGGGGGCGTGGATTCCGATGCCGAGGTCGGCGCGCACTACAAACATGCTGATGTCGAAGCGCAGCCCGACGCCCGTTCCGAGCGCAAGGTCTTTCCAGAAAGTTTTGGCGCGGAGTGTTCCGCCGGGGCGCGCCGGGTCGTTCTTGAGAAGCCAGATGTTGCCTGCGTCAAGGAAAACGGCTCCGTGGAGCGGCCCGTAGATCGGGAAGCGCAGCTCGGTGTTGAGTTCGAACTTGAATGTGCCGGTCTGGTCGAAGTAGCCGTTGGTCTGATCGTCGGGAGCATGGTAGCTGCCGGGGCCGAGCGATCTGACGGTGAAGGCGCGGATAGAGTTGGCGCCGCCGATATAGAACTGCTCGCTGTAGGGCACCTCGCTCGAGTTGCCGTAGGCATGGGCCGCTCCGACGAGCACACGGCTGACCAACCATATATCGCGGCGCGAGAGACGCTGGCCGTAGACGACCTGGGCCTGCCCTTTGACGAACTGGCTGAACGGTGTGCCGAAAAGTTCCTTCTCCCCCTTGTGGCCGAAGGCGCGGTAGATGCCCCAGAACACGTTGCCGGCCTCCTGAACGCTGAGCTGCACGTTGAGCGTGCGGCGGCTGTGATAGTTGCGGTCGTAAGTCCAGGTGTAGGCCATCTGAGGGATATACTGGTTCTTGAAGCTCTGGGCGATGGCTTCGTTGGCGTTCATTATCGAGTCGAAGTCGTGGGTGGTATGGATGAGCTTCGTGTAGGTCAGCTTCACAAGTGTCAGCGAGTTGTTGACATATCGCGAATGCTGCCAGTCGTAGGAATATGAGGCGTTGAACTGCGCCATCTTGAAGTAGTGTGGGCGGTTGAGCAGGTCGGCGTTGAGGGTTATGCGTGTCCAGTTGAGCACACGTCGGCGGCGCGTCACCCAGTTCAGGCCGAGAAGACGCGGGAACGCCAGCGATGTCGTCAGCCCGACCTCGTAGGAGTTGAACACGCTCGATTTTCCGCGGTGGCTGCCTGTCTGCCATTCATAAGAGCCGTTGAGTTTCACCGAGAACTGTTCTCCGCCGCCGAAGAGATTCTTGTTGGTCAGGCCCAGCACGACGCCCGGCCCGATATAGCTGTTGCTCTTCGACGAGGCATTGACCTCTACGGTAGCTTCGAGAGGCTTGTCGAAACGGCAGTTTATGTCGACATCGAGGGTAGGTTCGGGGGCGAGGGTGTCGGGAACGGCCGCTATGTCGATCTCTGAGAATATGCCAAGACGCGAGAGGTAGGTCTGGGTGCGGTTCATGTCGCGCACACTGAACGTCTTGCCCGTGCGGAAAGCTATACATTCGGGTATGAGCTTGCGGCGGAGGTGCGACGGCTGCATCTGAATGACCGTTCCGCGGTCGGTCCGGAATGTGTCGGGAGTGCCGGTGCCCGAATTGCGGTTTATGACGGTCGTTATCCTGCCGACCTTATATGACTTCATAGCCCACGACGGTATATTCGCGGCCAGATCGAGCTTCAGGGCAATCGCGCCTTTGGTTATCGTTGAGTCGGCCAGATATTCGATATATTCGGGGCTGAAAAAGTAATATCCCTTATTACGCAGGCGGTTGGCAATGTCGATTCGCACCTGTTTCAGCGAGTCGACACTGTAGCGCGATCCCGGGCGCAGATATGCCGACCGCCGGGCCGACTCGTTTATGAGCCTGTTGAGCGCGGTGGTGTCGGCGAGCATTATTATCGAGTCGAGATTATAGGCGCTCCCGGTCGAGATTTCATATCGTATCGACGCCTTGCGCGGATTCTTGCCCTGCACGAGGCTGTAGGAGGCGTGGCCCTGAAAATAGCCGTTGTTGTCGAGCATCCTGTCTATCATGGCCACACGCACGTCGGGACGCACGTCGCTGATGAGCACGGGCTGTTCGACAAGTTTGTTGTAGATCCATTTCCCGATGCCTTTCTTCGGTTCGTTCCAGTGGTTCCAGACCCATAGGCCGATCGGGAAAGGATAGCGCAGCGAGGGGGATATGAGGCAGTTGTTCGGCTTGACATTGACAGCCCCCTTAATCTGCGACGCCACGCCTGAGGCCACTTTTTCCCCTTCGGGAGGCGTTATGACGGTTTTCTTCACGCCCGTGTAGAGGATTTCTCCCTCGGGAAGCCGGCTCGTTGTCGAGCAGGCAGCGAGCAGAAACGCCGTGATGGCAGCGGCGAGAAGCCGCACGGTTTTGTCAGGGCTTTTCATCGGCGACGGGTATTTCTTTGTTTTCTTTAGGACGGCGGAACAGATGGCGCAGACTGTCGATTTTGCGGCGCAGCACGAAGCCGACACCTGTCTGGGTCACTTCGCCCTCGAGGATGCTCTCGTAGCCCGTCGTGCGGAACAGACGGATATACATCGAGCCGCTCTTGTTGAGCATATATTCAAACGAGATGTCGTTCAGCAGATTCTCGGCGAAGTTCTCGTCGGCCGAGGCGTCGGTCGTATAGTTGCCGCCGACAACTATCTTGATTCTGTCGTTGAGGAACGATTTCGAGATGCGGTAGCTGTAGGAGGTTGCCGTCGAGGTTGCGCCGTCGCGTGTGCGGTCATACTGCTCGATGCCGAACGAGAGGTCGACCCCCTTGATATTGTTGGCGGCCCATGAATTGATCTGCGATTCGAGATACGAGAACAGCGGGTTCCCGTTGAGCGAGGCTTTGCCGACGGTAGAGCCGGGCCCGGTGTAGACATTGTAGAGCAACAGGTTCATGGCCTGGTTGGCGCGCTGTTCGGGCGACATCGAACGCAGTTCGTTCTCGACGCCGATGTCGTCGACGGTCGACATATCGAACGCCACATTGAGGTTCTCGAGCGTGTTTGTCACCGAAGCCGTTATGTCGAAAGTGACGAGGCGCGAGTCTTCGCCGCTGCGCGTTACGTTGGCCTTGACCTTGTCGACGGCCGACACATTGAGAGTCGGGTTCATGATGTTTCCGGTGAAGTTCACATAACTTCCCTGATTGAAATCGAACAGTTTCTCGCTCATCATCGGCGGCGTATAGCGCACAAAGCCCTTGTCGATGGTGAAACGGCCCGTCAGACGTCCGTCGGCGTTTGCCGGCGTCATCGAGTAGTCGAAATCGCCGTATCCCTGAATCGACACCTTGTTCTGTCCGCTCGCCGAGAGGTCGACATTAAGGGTTGTGCCCTGCTCGATCGACAGCGCGGCGTTGATTATCATTGTCATTCCCTCGGCCACTATCGAATCGGCGGCCATTTCGGTGCTGTCGTTGAACTGCACGAACCTGACGATGTCGTCGGCCGATGCGGCGCCGGGAATCTGTGTTCCCGCCGACGTCATAAGGTATGTGGCGTTTGTGCCGGCCAGCAGCGAGGCGTCGGCGTTGAGCATCATCAGCTTCATGTTTCCGCGGGCTGTGGCGTCGAGACTGATATAAGCCTTTCCGTAGATGTTGGCGCCACGCGGCCGTTGCGAGTTGACAATCATCATGTTGTCGGCCTTGAGACTGAGATCGTATGAGGTATTCGCGAGGTTTCTGAGGTCGACGGTGCCGTTGAGCCTCAGCGGGTTGTCGTTGCAGCCTGTTACGGTGAAATCGTTGAACCGGGCTATGCAAGAGTCGACAGTGATGCGCGATTCCGACAGCTTAAGCTGAGTTCCGAGTATCGTCGGCGTCACCGTTGCCGAGTCGAAAGCGAGCCAGCCGTCGAAGAAAGGCTTCTCGGCGTTCCCTTTTATCAGCAGCGAGCCGTTGAGGGTTCCTTCGAGCTTCGCCGTTCCCGGAGGCAGGAAAGCGTTGGCGGTTTTCAGCGGGAAATGAATCAT
>DBGBEM010000256.1:0-6065 GCA_048477235.1 Muribaculaceae bacterium
ATGGAAGATCAGCATTGAAAGCCGGGTCGTGGTGGACGGCGGGAGCCTTGTCGGGAGTCAGCGATCCATCGAGCTTCACTCCTTTCAGAGTCGAGAATGTGACGGAAAGGGGAGTCGGGCCGAGGTTCGGGCTTATGTTCATGCCATAGACATGCCAGCCCTGTTGTATGCGGCCCATCATGACGACGGTGCCATGGGTCTCGTCGTCCATTTTGAGGCTTGTGCGCCAGCTTACCGGGTCATAGATCTGAGCGGCGACAGGGATTAGCACGCACAGAAGCAGATTGATCAGAAGCGTCCGTTTCATAGAATTTCAATGTGAAGATAGATATTTCCGCAAAGATAGTTTATTTATTCAACACCTACAATAGCTTCGTCACAGGTCATAAGGGGGCTGTGTCGCAGGAGTCGGAGGCTTCGGGGAGGTCGGCTTTGGCGGGGACGCCCATGTCGCGCACACGGCGGGCGCGCGACACAAGGCTGTCGCGACCGTCGCGCAGGCGGTTCATGGCCGAATCGCAGGCGTTGGCGGCGCGTTCGAGATGATTTCTCATTTTCGTCATGTCGGCGCAGAAGTCGATGAATTTGTCGAGCATCCGGCCCGCTTCCTGAGCGATAGCTTTGGCGTTCTGTTCGGCAGCCTCACGGCGCCACAGCTCGGCAGCGAGGCGCAGAACGGTGACCAAATGGGTCGGCGAGGCTATGAGCACACCGCGCTTCATCGCCCGTTCCCATATCTCGGGACGCGAGCGCATCAGGGCTATGTAAGCCGGTTCGTTAGGTATGAACATGACGACGAAGTCGAGAGTCGATTCTCCGATAAGCGCCTGATAGCGCTTGAGGTCGAGCTCCATGACATGGCGCCACACCGAATCGGCGTGAGCGCGCTCGAGTGCGGCGATATCGGCGTCGGCAGGCGCGTTGCAGAGATCGAGATAACTCGTCAGAGAAACCTTTGAGTCGACCACAAGACAGCGGTTGCCGGGGAAGTAGACGATAACGTCGGGACGCTTCCCTTCGACGGCAACCTGAGTCTTGAACTCATGCCCCTCGCGCAGCCCCGAGGCCTCCAGGATAGAGCTGAGCAACATTTCGCCCCATAGTCCCTGAACACGGTTGTTGCCGCGGAGAGCGCCGGCAAGATCGCGGGCGTGACGGCCGACCTCGGCGCTGTCGCGGATGAGGCGCGAAACCTGCTCTTTCAGCGCGAAACGCTCGCGGGCTTCGGTCGAATAGCAGTCGTCGACGCGTCGGCGGAACTGCTCGATGTCGCGGCGGAGCGGTTCGAGAAGCTGCTGAAGCTGGCGCTCCTGTCCGGCGTTGAGTTCTCGGCCGCTGCGGGCGAAGGCCTCGGCGGCTACAACGCGCAGATGGTCGTCGGCTGCCTCGCGCTCGCGCGGAATGAGTGCTTTCAGGCGCTGTTTGTCGCCCCAGAATTTAGCGGCTGCGATAATGGCTGCGATGGCGACTGTCAGAAGAATTATATCGAGAAGCATAGTGCATGGGATTCAAAAAGAATCGAAGTAGGTCGGCCGGTTTGATTATCCGTCAGATGTGCCGACGTTTTGTTGATGAATTGTGAGTATTCATTTGCGATATGGATTGGCCGGAATTTCTTTTTGTAATCAACAATCCTTAATTTTCAAATCAAAGAACATAAAGCGTGTTTCCAATGACTCGTCATCCTTTAATCCTAAAAAAGAACGTTCTTCTTGTTCAGTTCTGTAAAGCATCCTGAAGCCATTTTTATTGTAGAAATGCAAAGTTTTCTCGTTGTTATAAGCGTCGACAACAATAAAACGGCATCTGGTTTTATTATTGAAAGAGCGAAACCAACCTTTTATAAAATCAAGAATCTGACTGCCGATGCTGAACCCCTTACCCCGATATTCCGACGACACGCCTAAACGTCCGATGAGTACGGCCGGATAATTCATGCCGCGTTTTGCATTTGTAATGCTGCGCTGAAGGCGGTTACGTGCTGCCCCGGCCATAAACTGAGCTTTAACGCTATCGTTGGCTAAAGTAATCAGTCCTAAAATTTCATAGGGAGCAGCGGTGTTAATCCATGCATAAGTTTTGCCTAACAACTCTTCCTCATACAGAAATGCATCTTTCGAAAAGAATTCATCGAGGTCGCTGTCGTCGCATGAAAAAGGCTTGCAATAGGCTGCCACCTCTGTCGTATAAGGCAACATTACAGCGTCTTGCTCAAACGTAAAATTATTGTTCAGAATCATTTTTCTGATCCTTTGGAGGAAAGATGAATTCACGCGATTTTCTTAAAAATTCAGCGATCTGCGCTTCTCTTTCGGGGGAGAGGGAGGGCGTAGGCAATTTGCCGTTGCGCTCAGCCTCATCGACAAAAAGCCGGGCGGATTCACCTGTCAATACGGGCGAAGAATTGATTGTCATAGCCATATCGGAAACAAGTTTAGTTAGAATGCAAATTTACAAGATTATAACAAATTACGCAAATATCTGATTGTTAAATCCGAGAGGGCGAAATTGACACGAAGTAATGTTGTTCAAAGGCAAGGCAACGGCGGACTGCGCCGAGGCGGTCCGCCGTTGTGATAATCGGTTTAAGAAAGAGATCAGCCCCAGGCTTCAACAATGCCCATGAAAGAGGCTGCGTCGAGCGAGGCACCGCCGATAAGGCCGCCGTCGATGTCGGGCTGGCTGAAGAGACCCTTGGCGTTGCCGGGTTTGCAGCTTCCGCCGTAGAGAATCGAGGTGTTCTCGGCAACTTCCTTGCCGTATTTGCCGGCAATGACGCTGCGGATGTGGGCGTGCATATCCTGAGCCTGTTCGTCGGTGGCAGTCTTGCCTGTGCCGATGGCCCATACGGGTTCGTAAGCGAGGATTATCTTACCGAAATCTTCGGCCGAGAGGTTGAAAAGACCCTCTTCAACCTGTTTTGCAACAACTTCGTTGAAAGTGCCGTTTTCACGCTCTTCGAGAACTTCGCCAATGCAGAAGATGGGGGTGAGGCCGTTGGCAAGCGCAAGAGCGACTTTCTCGCGAAGGGTCTCGGAGGTCTCACCGTAGTACTGACGGCGTTCGCTGTGGCCGAGAATTACGTATTTGGCGCCGGTCGAAGCGACCATGGCGGCGCTGACTTCGCCGGTATAGGCGCCTTTGGCGTGATCGGCGCAGTTCTCGGCGCCGAGGCCAAGCTTATTCGAGTCGATTATGCCGTTGACGGGAGCGAGATGGGTGAAAGGGACACAGATGATCACGTCACATTTGGCGTCGTAGTTGCTGACAGCCACATTGACATCTTCGGCAAGCTGGAGGCCCTCCTGAAGGGTGGTGTTCATTTTCCAGTTGCCGGCAACAATTTTCTTTCTCATTATACGATAGTGTTTTTAAAACCGGTGCAAAGTTACAAAATCTTTTCGACACCTGTCGCCGTCATTTATATTCAATTGTTAAAAATGCCTAAAAATTTGGCAGTTAAGTTGAAATAGAGTTTCTTTGCACAGATTTCATGTCGTCACATAACAATTCTTTGCAAAACCTTTAATAAACATCAAATAAATGAAGCATTCTTTTTTAACATCCTTGGCAGTGGCATCTGCTCTTTCGTCGGTTGCCGCTCCGCGTTCCGAGGCTCCGCTTTTCCGTTATATGCCCGAACCGAAGGCTGTGACGGATTTTGCCGGCAATCCGCAACGGCCGTCTGAGGTAAGCCGGTCGAGTGCCGCTGTTGCCCGTGTGGAGACCCTCTCGCCTGCAACTATGGCACTTAAGAAACTGCCCGCGTCTGACGATCTCGGTTATCTCGATATGCCGAACGGAGAAGTCTGGTATTATACTGTCGCTTATGACAAGGAGAACGTCAACCAGGAAGCGTATACCGAAGTTATTATCAAGGGGTTCAAACTGACGGTCTACGATACGAAACTCGATATTGTCGGCACTGTTGAAGACGCCGTGACAATGGCTGAAGGCGAGACCAAGCTCGCGCAACTTCAGATCACACCGACTGTCACTAAGAAATTCTTTAACTACGACGACAAATATGAGATTATGGTAGGCCTCGCTTTCAATACGTCGAAGTTTGTAAACCATTATCGCACCGTAGTTTATTCCATAGGGAACAACACGCCGCTGGCAACTTTCCAGGGTTATGTCACATCGGCGGTCAACAGTGCCACCGACGCCTGGAGCGAGAAATTCTGGATTACGTTCATGACCGAGGAAGAAACCACGACTCCCGAGGTCAACGGCATTGTCAACGTTGTCGATCTGGTGTTCAATACCTATAAATCGGCAGGCTATTCGGTAATGGGAGATCCGGCGCTGACAGTCCGCGTGCCGCAGATAACCGTAGCCGGAGAAAACGCAATGCCTTTTATCTCGACCGTGTCCGACGGCAAACCCTGGTTCGCGGTCAACCGCATGAAGTATTGCTGGTATGAAGATCCCTTCGACTTTAACAACGACAATCCCACACCCGACAATGAGCTTATGGTGGATCTCTATACTCTCGAGTCGTCATGGGATGCGGTCGCCAAACTCTATTCGACAACGACGATTCCGTCGACGGCTACTGTCGATGATCTGTCGTTCCTCTATCTCGGCGATTTCAGCTACGACAATGATCTGTCGTTCGGGTGCTATTCGGCCGACGGTCTTCCTTCTCTGATTATAACCCGCCAGCATTATACGTCGCGCAACGACAGCTATACCTATGATTATTATGTCTATTCGACTGCTGGAAAGTCTCAGACAGCTGCCGGAGAAAAGAAAATCACGATAGCTGAGAATGTTACTGGCGGCTATTTCATGCAGGACATAAAGGGCTTCGACCCGCAGGTGCTCTTTATTGTCGAGGATGGCAACTCATATAAGTTCAATTTCGTCAGCCTCGTGACGGGCGAGACTGAGGTGTCTCTTCCCTATATAATAGCCGAAAATGTTTATCTGACAGTCGATACCGAGCGAATTCCTTCGGCCGACGGTTATGTTTTCGCAGCGGCCCAGACCCGCGGGGCTTCTCAGGACAACGGCGACGTATACACTGCTATGGCTTATATTACCCGCGACGGCCAGGTCGATCATATCGATTATATCAACGTAGGAAAGAATGTCGACTTCGCCCAGATTTACAGCTATTACGACGGCTTCGATCCCTATATTTTCAATCTTGATGACAATCGTGAATATATGGCTCTGGTCAAGCGCAAAAATGATGACGGAAAAGGCAACCATGAAGAGCTGCTCGTTGTCAGCTCGGATCCCGAGGCAGAGCCTCTTCTACAGCTCGGCCCCGACGAGGAAATGGGTTCTATCGCAAATATCGCTTTTGTGAATCTCGACGGTGATGATCCGCGTCTGGTTGTAAGTTATGTCAAGGATTACAGCTACACGTTTGCGGCTCATCAGCTTCCGCTGGTCGGTTATGAGCAGGGAAGCGGTTCGCACGGACGTCCTTATGTGATTACAACAGTCGGCGGTCTGCAGCATATCAGTGCGAGTCCCGATGCTTATTATGTACTCGGATGTGATATTGATGCTTCGGGCCATACTCTCAAAACTTCTAAATATGAGTTCACGGGAGTTCTTGACGGAAAAGGCTACTCCATAAGCAATCTCGACCTTGACCGCGCTCTCATTCCTACTGTCATGAAACCTTCTGATGCCGATTACGAGGCCGGAGTTGTGCGCAATCTGAATTTTGTCAATCCGACTCTTGAAGCGTCAGCCGAGGATCAGGCGATTCTCGCATCTGTTCTTACCGGCGCCACCATAAGCAATGTCCACGTCTATGATGCTAAGGTTACATCCGATAATTGCGATGTGGCAGGTCTTGTCGGCCGTGTGTCGCTCTATTCGACGGTTTCGGAGTGTTCGTTCAACGGTTCTATCGATGCAACTGAGAACTCAGTCGGCGGTATCGCATTGAACCTTGTCACCTCTTCGGCTATAAAAGCCTGTGCTGTAAGCGGCTCTATCAATGGCGGCTCGGAGGTAGGCGGAATTGTTGCGACTCTGAATGCCAATGCTGCCGGAGTCTCTGACTGTCATGTCGACGCGGCAATCAAGGCGAAGAATAC
>DBGBEM010000257.1:0-14289 GCA_048477235.1 Muribaculaceae bacterium
CCCATGGCAGAGCGCAGATGCCAGCGGTTCTGGTTGACAGTCATCGGGCGCACCTGAAGCAGCCGGGAGATCTGCTTGCTTGACAATCCCATTCTTATCAGCATTGCCAGTTTCACCTGAGAGTCGCTCAGGCGCGGATATTGCTCGCGCAGCCGGGTGATGAAATGGGAGTTGTTGGCCTCGTAGCGCGACATGAACAGATCCCAGTCGATGCGGTCGTGGTCATGGGAACGGATTATGGAATTGACGGCGGCGACGTCGGCCGGCGACAGCTTGCCGGAGTTGCGCAGTGTTCTGATTTCTGATTCGATGGACGCCAGCGTGTTCTCGCGTTCCTCCATCACGAGAGTGAGTGAGTCGAGATGCTTGCGGCTTTTCTCAAGTTCAAGCTGCGACTGCAACTCGCGTGCGCGTGTCTGTTCGATAAATAACATTTGCCTGCGGCGGTAATTGCGTATATATAGCCCGACCGACAGTATTATCGCTATGGCGATGATCGTGCCGACTATTCTGCGGTAGCGCGTTATAACGGCTGCTTTTTCTGATTCGGCGAGGTCGGCAATCTCTTTCATTCGTGTCAGCGTCTCATGCTTCGAAACGAGGTCGGCCGAGTCGTTGAGGGCTATATATTGCGAATATAGCATTGCCGCCGAGTCGGTTTTGCCGAGATAGAGACAGGCGTCGGCCTTGTTCAGAACAATATATTCCTCTAATTCTATGTTGTCGGCGTCGTTGATATGGGAGAAGGCCCGCGAGGCGTATATGGCGGCGGAATCGGGCATATTCAGGTTGCTGAAGTGGGTCGATGTCAGGATTTCAAAGGCCACTTTCATGTTCTCGCCTCCGTTTATGGTGTCGAGGGCGGCGCGTGCCCTCTCAAGAATATGGTAATCGTTGGTGCAGATGTAAAGATTTCGCAATATGGTGTTGTAGGTGGGTGGGTCGACCGTCATCTCAGGGTCGCCGACAAGCGGCCGCAGGATCATTTCGGCCGAATCCAAGTGTTCCTCGCGCATATAGAGGTTGGCTCGGTTTATGCGCATTTTCTTTTTTATGAGCGGCAGCCCGACAATGTCGGCTATCGAGTCGGCGCGATCCATCCACGTCCGGCTGCGCGAGTATAGGCGCATCCTGAGGTAGATGTTGCCCAGCGAGATACATGTCGCCAACGACATTTTTTTGTCGCCTGCCGATGTGAAATATTCATAACATCTGTGGATGCCGTTGACCTCGCTGATGCCGGGATTGTCATCGAGATGCAGCGACTCGCTCCATAATCTGTGATAGATATAAGGCTGAGAGGCCGAGTCTACCGATTTGATGGCGCGGTTCAGAATGGCTGTTGCTGAATCGCGCGAGAGCGAGCCGCGCATTGCTCGGGCATGCCAGAAGTCCAGTACTCCAGGCGGCAATATATCGCTCACTGAATCGAGCGCGGCAAGTTCGTCGGCCGGAATGTCGGCTCTGGTGAAGGAGATGCTGTCGAGACGCGCGATGATGGCATCGACAGTGTCGTTGACATGGGGCCACGTCCCGGCGTCGGCCGCGGGATTCTGTCGGCATCCCTGCAGGGCCAGAAGCAGATATATGATGATGGGCAATCGAAATGTTGACATAGTGCAAATATAGCCATTGAAAGGCTAAACCGCGCATTTTTAGTGCGAATAGATATGTATATAGATATGCTTTTTTTGCTCGTGAGCCGTTCTGCCTCTTAAATTTGCGCTGACAATTATCACTGAAAAGTTATTATCATGAAAAAAATTCTACTCACACTTTCGTGCCTGCTTGTCGCCGCGTCGATGTCGGCTTCCGCCCCGGGCACGACAATTCGCCGGTTCGCGGCTCCGAAGACTGTTGTCGCCGAAACCGAAGAACCGCTCTTTAAGGTAACCCCCGACCTGACTGTCGACATTCCCGGCGGAGGCACTACTCCTATGCTATACGCTGTGCCTCACAATTTCACTGACTATGACTACTCGCCCGAAGAGGACTGTTTCGAACTGCCGGCGGGAGTGTATGATTTTATATTTACTTTTTATAAAGGACACGAGAATTATGTGGTCGTGCGCGAAAATGTGACGGTCGATGCCGATATGACGGTCAGGGCGTCGATGAGCGAGGCCGATCAGCTGCTCAGCGCGCGTATGGTTCTGTCGGATGGAAGTGAGATACGTCCCAATACAATAATCGGGTTCGATGACGCGGGAGAAAGGATATTCGATGTCGACGGCAATGTGGCGGCTGCCTCGCAATGTATTCACCTGATTGCCCTAAATGGCAATTCTGCAGCTTCATATACGGGCAGCTTCTACCGCATGAAGAATTCTGACGGTACATTCGAAGAAAACCCCGTTCCGAGCATCCATATCAACCGCAATAATGCTTTGGGTGTGATTTTCAGCTCATGCGTGACGCCCAATGATGGCCCTGCGCATATAATCACTTTGCAGGCCAATAGGGATAACGCTACTGAGAGTATTACGATGGATCCGGCATTCTATAGCAAAGTCGACCAACAATTTCCGGAACTGCCCGCCACGAAGCAGGCTGAGCTTGGAAGCTGGTTTGATCAGGGGGTGACGTTTATGCGTGGCGATATGACTATCACCAGCGATGACCAATTTGGACTTTGTCCGGATAAGGAAGGTTTCGACTATAGCTCTGTGATGATCTATGACAACGGATTGACTGCCGTTGAACCGCGCCCTCTTCTCCAGCGCCTCTACGGCCGGAGCGATAGCAATGAAAGTTATGATTCCGGCCTTCTGGAAATCGAAAACCGGGCCGATGGATTTTCGACTCTGGGCTGTAATTTTCCTGCTGCTTTCACCTCATATTTCAACTATTGGCCATATATGGTTCCGAATCCATATCTCGTCGGAGAGATGCAGCGGGGCGACGTTGTCGACATGAGCGTTGTGCCGACAATAATCTTTTCTCGTTCACCCTGGTATGCCAATCTGAATTTCTGGGGCCGTTACGGCGAATGGCAGAGCGTCGACCGGCTTATGGCGTCGCTATCCGTGAAACTCGACGGCAAGGAGGTGTGCGACAATTTCGAATCGTTCCCTTATTTCCTGTGGGGCGACGAAGCGCCGACGCTTGCTACCGAGTGGGATGTCGAGGTCGAAAGCGCGTGGCGCAAGGTCGACGGTCTTGACGGAGTATCGCGCCTCACAGCCCATCGCAATGGCGGTGATGAAACGTATTCGTCGCCCGGTCTGAGCACGATGCGGTTCCGCGACGCCGACAACCGCACGGTCGACCGTTTCGAGAAGGCCTCCGATGGCATGATGATTCTCGAGGTCGGCAACTGGTCGAGCTATGAGGAAGAATATGTGTCGTATGATGCTCCGGGGCAGCTCGATGAGATCATTGTCGAGTATGCGCCTTACGGCTCGGAAGACTTCAGGCCGCTCGCTTACGAGACTCTTGACTTCGAGGGCACCCCTTCGCCCAACTGGGGCACGACGCTGGCATGCGCGCTCTCTCAGGTCGACCGCACATCGGCCAGCGGATGGTTCGACGTGAGAGTGTCGCTCAAATCGGCCACCGGCTCGTCGGTCAATCTTGTGTCGCCGGCCTTCCGCATCAGCGAGTTTGCCGGAATTGAGCGCATTAGCGACGACACGGCCACGATCGATGCCCCGGCCGAATATTTCACCATTGACGGCCGCCGGATTTCCGCTCCCGAGCCGGGTTCCATCGTGCTCTGCCGCCGTGGAGGCACTGTCACCAAGCTCATCGCCCGCTGACAGTGACTTCCCGAAAAATGATGAACTGAATATTCCCTGATTCTGAAAGAGTTCGGTGTTTGCATCGGACTCTTTTTTTGATTGTCATCTTTGGCGTTTGCATACCTTTTGTTATCTTTGCGTCAGAACCAAACCGATTATCGAAATGACAAAGAGAAATTTCTTCGCCGCCACTCTTGCGGCGCTTCTGCTGGTGCTGTCGTTCAGCTCCTGTTCGAACAGCAACAAGCTGCTTGAGACTATCCCGTCGTCGGCAAGAGCCGTGGCCCGAATCAACCTCATGACGCTCGGCAACGAGCTCGGAATGAAGCTCGACGGCGACGAGGTTGTCGTTCCGGCCGATCTCCAGCCTGTTTTCGGCAACGACGACAAGAAGATGGGCGCCATGCTCAAAGAGGTCGACGCCGAGAATGTCTATGTATTCATGATGGATGGCAGCGAACCTTTAGCTGTCTTTGCCCTGAAATCGGAGAGCGGCTTTATCGCTGCCGCTGAAAAGACTTCGGGTAAGAAAGCCGAGGCTGTTGACGGCTATACTGTCGTCGAAGATTTTGTGATCAAGGATGGTGTCGCATGGGGCGTCCCGGTGGTCGGCCCGCGTGCCGTCGAAATGGTAAAGGAGGCGCTGAGGAAGGCGGCCAACGGCTCGATGAACGACATTGAGGCCGTGACCGACGCTCTCGACGACGACGGCCTGATGAATTTTGCCGTTCAGTCGCCGGCCGGATTCGTCGCCGGCGGCAAGGATGAGACCAAGACTGTCTGGTCAACCGGAAAGCTGACTGCCAAGGGAAATGCCCTTCATCTGACCGCAAAGGCCGTCAACGCTGACGGCTCGGACTACAAGACCGATTATCTTCAGGATATCAATACTTCGGTGCTCCAGTATGCTCCGAAGAGTTCGATGCTTGTCGCCGCAATGGGCTTGACCGATAAAATTCCATGGAGCGCTGTGTCGGACGTGTTCTCGCAGGTCTACGCTCTGAACGCCACTCAGACCGCCCAGATGGGTATGGCCGTGTCGATGCTCCAGAGCCTCGACGGAACGGTGATGGCGGCTGTCGGGCCGCGCGGCGGTCTCACGGCGGCACGGGCTCTCGCAGCGTCGGCCGACGACATGGTCTGGGACTTCATCGTCATGGCCCACCTCAAGCAGGACAAGATGGATCAGATTCTCGGCCTTGTCAACGGAATCACTGCCGGCGGCGGTCAGTCGGTGGGCCCGTCGCTATGGAAGATGCCAGTCTCGTCTGATCTGACCGTCTATTACGGTGCTGTCGACGGCTATCTGACGGTTGCCTCGTTCGAGCCTAAGCCTGACGGCGGTGTCGGTGTGCAGCCCTTCGAGGGGCATGATGCCGGTCTGAGCGTCGACGTTCCCGATGTTAAGGCAGCTTTAGGCCGCGGTAAAGACCCGATGGGCCTGAAAATTGTGGCCAGCGGCGACGGCAATGAAGGCGAGATGACTCTGACGGTCGAGAACACCGACAAAAAGGTGCTCGTTGCCCTGCTGACAATGTTCTGACCCGGAGATGGTTTCAGAGATAACCCTTGAGAATACGCTGCCCGAGGTTTTCTCGGGCAGCGAGAGCGAGCCGCCTGTCTGCCATTCACAGGTCTGGCTGCGGCAGCTCTCGTTCGCCAAACCGCAGTTCTGGCTCATCGAGGCCGAGAGCGGCACCGGCAAGTCGAGCCTCTGCAGCTTCATCTATGGCTCGCGCACCGACTACCGCGGCCGAATCCTCTTCGACGGAACCGACGTCAGATCGTTCACGATAGCCCGCTGGTGTGCTCTGCGCCAGCGGTCTCTTGCCTATCTGCCTCAGGAGATGCATCTTTTTCCGGAACTGACGGTTATGGAGAATATCGACATAAAGAACCGTCTGACAGGCTTCAAGAGCCGCAACGAAATACGCCGCATGCTCGAAGCCCTCGAGGTCGGCGCCAAGGCCGACTCGCTCGCCGGCCGCCTGTCGGTCGGCCAGCAGCAGCGTGTGGCGATTGTCCGCGCGCTCTGCCAGCCTTTCGATTTCCTCCTTATCGACGAGCCAGTCAGTCATCTCGACGCCCGCAACAATGCCGCCGTAGCCGCCATGATCGAGGCTGAGGCGAAGAGTCAGGGCGCCGGTGTGATCGCCACCAGTGTCGGCAATAAGATTGTATTGCCGTTCTTTAACACTCTTGCCTTATGAAGAATCCTCTCAACCGGCTGTTGCGCCGGAATGTCAGTGCCGGACAGCTTATCGGATATGCTCTGGCTAACCTCGTGGGGCTTGCCATTGTGCTGACTGCCATGCAGTTCTATCGCGATGTCAGCAGCATAACATCGGGTGAAGACTCGTTTATCTCGCGCGACTATCTCATAATCAGCAAGAAGGTCGAAGGACTCGGCAGCCTCGGAGGCTCGACCGCAGCCACCGACTTCACCGCCGACGAGATCGCCGACATCAAGGCGCAGCCCTGGACGCGCCGTGTGGCCGCCTTCACCGCCGCCGGATTCAATGTGGCCGCGTCGCTCGACTTCGCCGGCCGCGGACTCTCGACGTCGCTCTTCCTCGAATCTATTCCGACCGACTATTTCGACGTCGTGCCGCCGGGGTGGGGCTATACCCCGGGCAGCGGCGAGCCCGTGCCGGTCGTCATTTCCAAAGATTATCTGACACTTTATAACTTCGGCTATGCTTCGACCCACGGAATGCCGCGCATCTCCGAGGCAATGGTGTCGATGGTGCCGCTGCGCCTGTCGCTGAGCGGCAACGGGCGTCAGGAATGGGTCAATGCCCGCATCGTAGGGTTCTCGCAGCGGCTCAACACTATCGCGGTGCCTGAGGAATTCCTCTCGTGGGCCAACGCACGCTTTTCCGAAGAGCCTCCCGCCGCGCCCTCGCGCCTCATCATAGAGCTGAACCGCGCGGGCGACCCTGCGGCCACAGCCTATCTCGACGGCCATTCCTACGAGGCGGCCGGCGACAAGGCCGACAACGGGCGCGCGGCTTTCTTTCTCGGAGTCGTGACCACGGTTGTCGTGGCCGTCGGAGCTGTCATAAGTGCTCTGGCGTTCTTCATACTGCTTCTGAGCATTTATCTTCTGCTTCAGAAGAACCGCCGGAAGCTCCATCGCCTGATGGAACTCGGCTACACTCCGGCTCAGGTAGCGCGCAGCTATTATATAATGGTGGCGGCCGTGAATCTCGCCGTTGTGGTCGCGGCGCTCGCCATAGCCGTTGCCGCCCATCTGGCGTGGCGCCCCGATCTCGAGAGCCTCGGCGCCGAGTCGGCTTCTGTCTGGCCGACCGTTGCCGTCGGCTTTGCCGCCATGATAGCCATAACGCTGTTTAACATGCTTGCCATACGGCGCCGCGTCGTCGCGTCGTTCCGCTGAGCCGGCAGGCTTTGTCAGTCGCGATATTTTTCACTATCTTTGCTCCCTCTAAACACTCCTGTCTCATGAAAGAAATTGTTCTAAGCGGCATACGCGCAACCGGAAACCTTCATCTTGGTAATTACTTCGGCGCCCTGAGTAAGTTCGTCAGGATGCAGAACGACTTCGACTGTCTGTTCTTCATCGCCGACCTCCACGCTCTGACAACCCATCCCGACCCGAAGATGCTCCACAGCAATGTCCATAATATCATTGCCGAGTATCTCGCCGCCGGTATCGACCCTGAAAAGGCCACAATCTTTGTTCAGAGCGATATTCCCGAGATCCCGGAGCTTTATCTGCTTATGAACATGCACGTCGGCATCGGTGAGCTCATGCGCACGGCCTCGTTCAAGGACAAGGCGCGCAAGCAGCTCGGAATCTCTAAAGACGCTTCCGACGAGAATATCGAATCGGAAATTATCGGCAACCAGACCAACAAGCGCGTCAACGCCGGCCTGCTGACCTATCCGACGCTTATGGCTGTCGACATCCTCATACAGAAGGCCACGAAAGTGCCTGTCGGCAAAGACCAGGAGCAGCACCTCGAGCTGACGCGCCGCTTCGCCCGCCGCTTCAACTCGTTCTACGGCGTAGATCTCTTCCCCGAGCCGACGAATTTCGATTTCGGCGGCAAACCCGTCAAAGTTCCCGGTCTCGACGGCTCAGGCAAGATGGGCAAGAGCGAAGGCAACTGTATCTATCTTATCGACGACGAGAAGACGCTCCGCAAGAAAGTCATGCGCGCCGTGACCGATGAGGGCCCGAAAGAGCCGAATCAGCCTATATGCGATCATGTGGCCAATCTGATTTCGCTGATGGAGCTTGCCTGCGCTCCCGAGGTTGTCGACCACTACCGCAAGGCCTACGCCAACTGTTCTATCCGCTACGGCGACATGAAGAAGCAGCTGGCCGAAGACCTTCTGAAAATCACTCTGCCGATTCGCGAGCGCATCATCGACCTCCAGAACGATGAGGCATATATAGGCCGCGTAGTGAAGCAGGGCGCCGAAAGGGCGCGCGAGCGCGCGGCGAAGACTCTCGAAGAGGTTCGCCGAATAATGGGAATCACCAGGTTCTATTGAACTGAAAAGAATTAGGCCCTATAGGCCCTATAAGCCTTATAGGGCCTATATTATATAATCGTGTCAGGCGATTATGAGCTCGATGCCGCGCTCTTCGAGGCTGTTGCGTAGAACGGGCGAGATTCCGGCGTCGGTTATTATGAGGTCGACGTCGTCGAGGTCGGCGATCTTGCTGAAACCCCGCCGGTTGAATTTCGAGCTGTCGGCCAGGACTATGACTTTCTGGGCGGCGCGCATCATGACCTTGTTCAGCTCGGCCTCGCGGATGTCGGTGGTTGTGATTCCGAAAGGAATGTCAATGCCGTCGACTCCGAGAAACAGTTTCGAGCACGCGCAGTCGTCGAATGGGCGTTTGGCGTATTCGCCGACGACGCTCTGCGACGAGTGGCGCAGTATTCCGCCGAGCTGAAGAATCTCGATGTCGGGGTTCGACGACAGTATCTCGCTGACCTGCAGCGATGCCGAGATGACCGTCAGGCGGTGGATCGGGCGTATGCAGCGGGCGAAAGCGTGGACGGTCGTCCCCGAGGCTATGATTATCGAGTCGTCGCGTGTGATGAGTTTCGCGGCTGCGTTGCCGATGGCGATTTTCTGCGACGGCATGAGTTTCTCTTTCTCGTTGACCGTGCGGTTCGAGGCGTAGGGGCCCATCTTGATGGCATGGCCGTGGCTGCGGTAGAGCTTGCCGTTTTTCTCAAGCTCGGTAAGGTCTTTTCTGATCGTGACGGCCGAAACTTCGAGAAGGCCGGCAAGTTCGCTGACCTGCACGCGCTCGTGGCGTGTCAGATTGTCGAGGATCATCGAGTGGCGTTCGTCCTTGGTCATTGCGTGATTGTGCTGTTTGCGATTGTGTTATTCGTGATATATTTCTTTTCGCAAATATACGAAACAAATTGTTATATCCGAAACCTGAAGTTGCGATTTTTATATGAAACGACGCAAAAGGCTGCCGCAAAGGCGTCGGGGCTACTTTTTTAGTTGTGTAAAACGCGGAATTACAGCTACATGCGCGGAAATATGTTTTATAACATAAAAAATTCTTCGCGCTTTCTTTTTATATTCGACTCGAAACTATTACTTTTGTTGCGAAATAGAATAGACGTCAATGCGAAACGCGACGCCTCAGTCCCTGATTAAATGATTAAACCGTCGGGCCTGAGCCGTTGTTGTCACAATAACAACCTGAAAAACTGAACATATTCTCCGGCATTTATATAAAAGTCAGACCCCATGAATAAACTTGACAAACACTATGATGTGATAATCATCGGCGGCGGCGCCACGGGCGCCGGAACGGCTCGTGACTGCGCCATGCGCGGCCTGAAGGTTTTGCTCGTCGAGCGGTTTGACCTCACCACAGGCGCCACCGGCCGAAACCACGGCCTGCTCCACAGCGGAGCGCGTTATGCCGTCACCGACCAGGAGAGCGCCCGTGAATGTATCAAGGAGAACATGATATTGCGCCGCATAGCGCGCCACTGTGTCGAAGACACCGGCGGTCTTTTCATAACCCTTCCCGAAGACGACCTCGACTATCAGAAGAAATTTATCGAGAGCTGCTGTGCGGCCGGCATCGACGCCCGCGCCATCGACCCGCGCGAGGCGCGCCGCATCGAGCCGAGCGTCAATCCCGACCTGATCGGGGCAGTCACTGTTCCCGACGGTGCCGTCGATCCCTTCCGCCTGACAACGGCCAACGTTATCGACGCCCGGCGCCACGGCGCCGACATTCTGACCTATCACGAGGTCACCGACTTCATCGTCTCGGGCAACCGCATCGAAGGGGTCAAACTGTTCAACCACCACACCCGCGAGACCCTCGAAGCCCGCGGCGACGTGACGATTAATGCCGCCGGAATCTGGGGTCACCTCGTGGCGCTCAAAGCCGGGATAACGATAAATATGTTCCCGGCCAAGGGTTCGCTGCTGATTTTCGGCCACCGCGTCAACAACGTCGTCATCAACCGCTGCCGCAAGCCGGCCAATGCCGACATTCTTGTCCCCGGCGATACGGTCTGTGTTATCGGCACAACCTCCGACCGGGTGCCTTTCGACGAGTGTGACCACATGGAGGTCACTCCCGACGAAGTCGACCTGCTTCTGCGCGAAGGCTCGCAGCTGGCGCCCGCGCTGATGTCGACACGCATCCTCCGCGCATACGCCGGTGTGCGTCCGCTCGTTGCGAGCGACAACGATCCTTCGGGGCGTTCGATCTCGCGCGGCATCGTCTGTCTCGACCATGCGAAGCGCGACGGAGTCGAGGGCTTCATAACCATAACCGGCGGAAAGCTCATGACCTACCGTCTCATGGCCGAAGAGGCCACCGACATGGCTCTTGCCAAACTCGGTATCGAGGGGCGCCCCTGCACAACCGCCACCGTTCCGCTGCCGGGCAGCGAGCGTGAGCTCCTTGTCGAAGAGAAGCCCGCGCCGAAACACTTCCGTCCCGAACCCGTAGAGCGGTTCGCCGCCGAGGGGCGCCACGGAACTATGGCCGACGAGATAAAGTGGACCGACGCCGACGACCGCGCCCTCGTCTGCGAATGTGAGGAAGTCAGCGTCGCCGAGATGGGCTATGCCATAGAAAAGCTCCATGCCGGAAACCTCATAAACCTGCGCCGCCGCACCCGTCTCGGCATGGGAACCTGTCAGGGACAGCTCTGCGCCTGCCGCGCCGCCGGACTGCTCGACCGGGCCACCAACTGCACCGAAAAGGCCATGGCCGACCTCTGCCGCTTCCTCAACGAGCGCTGGAAGGGAATGTATCCCGTGGCCTGGGGCGACACCGTAGCCGAGATTCAGTTCACCGACTGGATATATAACGGCGTTGCCGGCCTCGACCGCTGGTATGCCGAGCACGACGTCGACGGCCTTCTTCACTGATTCTGAATAATACTACTTTCGATATACTATATTTACGTTGATAATCAAAAAGAGATAAAACCATGAAGTTCGACACTGTCATCATCGGAGGAGGCCTCAGCGGGCTGACTGCCGCCATTGAACTTGCCTCGCAACGACGCCGCACCGCCGTTGTTACGGCCGGTCAGAGCTCGCTCCATTTCTGCAGCGGTTCGTTTGAGCTGCTCGGTACTGACGGAGCCGGAAAGGCTGTCGACGCTCCTTTCGAAGCCATGTCGACTCTGCCCCCCTCTCACCCCTATAGCCGCCTTGGTGGCGCCGCCGGGGTGGCTCCGCTTCTGGAGCGCGTCGGGCCGATATTAGAAGAGGCCGGAATACGCATGACCGGTTCCGCGACGAAGAACCACTGGCGTCTTAGCCCTGTGGGCGTCTTCAAACCGGCGTGGCTGACTCTCGACGAGATGGTTTCGCTGAATGATCTTTCCGCCATGCCCTGGCGCAAGATTGCCATTGTCAACATCAAAGGTTATCTCGATTTCTTTCCGCGATTCCTCGCCGTAGCCCTCGAAAAGCGCGGTGTCAGAGTCGCCATGGAGGCAGTGACCGTGAAGGCCCTTGCCGATCAGCGCGTGAGCTCGACCGAGCTTCGCGCCGCTAACATAGCACGTTTGCTGACCGACGACGTCGTCGACGCGCTGGCCCGTGAGGTCAACGCCGTCGTCGGCGACGCCGAGGCAGTGCTCTTCCCCGCCGTGGCCGGCTTCGAAGATGCTTCGGGCGCCGAGCGGCTGCGTCAGGCCGTCGGTCGTCCGCTGCAGTTCGTGTCGACGCTCGGACTGTCGGTGCCCGGAATCCGTATGGAGAAACAGCTGACGCGCCGTCTTCAGCAGCTCGGAGCCAGTGTGCTCCACGGCGACCGTGTCAGCCGGGGATTCTTTACCGGCGACCGTCTCGACGCTGTCGAAACCGTGAACCTCGGCGCCGACCGTCTTGAAGCCGACAACTTCATCCTTGCCTCGGGCAGCTTCTTCAGCCGTGGCCTGACGGCGCTCTCCGACGGCGTCAGCGAACCTGTCTTCGGCCTTGATGTCGAGGCTGCCGGACGCCGCGCCGACTGGTTCGATAAAGATCTCTTCCGGCCGCAGCCATTCATGAAGTTCGGCGTGGCCACCGACGACGGCTTCCGTGCGCTCCGCGGCGGCCGTCCCGTTGAAAATATGCGCGTTGCCGGAGCCATTCTCTCCGGCGCCGACTCCGTCGCCGAAGGGTCGGGGGCCGGTGTGGCCCTCGCTACGGCCATGGCCGCCGCCAACGCAATCCTGAAAGACTAATTCCCGCCCCATGGAAATGCAATACGACAATATCAGCGTCAATAATTTCGAGCAGTGTTCGAAGTGCTCGATCTGCACCGCCTACTGCCCCGTCACCGCTGTAAACCCGATTTACCCGGGCCCCAAACACAGCGGCCCCGACGGCGAGCGCTATCGCCTGAAAGACCCGGTCTTCTTCAACGAAGCCCTCAAATACTGCCTCAACTGCAAGCGCTGCGAGGTCGCCTGCCCCTCGAACGTTAAGATCGGCGACATTATTCAGGCCGCCCGCATAAAATATACCCAGGGGCGTCCGAAGCTGCGCGACATAATGCTCGCCAACACCGACGCCATGGGGACAATGGCCACTATGGTCGCGCCGCTGGTGAACTTCACACTGTCGCTCAAGCCGACGAAATTCGTCATGGGAAAAGTGCTCGCCATAGCTCCCGAGCGCACTTTTCCCAAATATGCGTCGCAGAAGTTCATAACCTGGTATCGCCGCGACGCCATGAAGCGTCAGGACGTTTTCCCGAAGCAGCTGACATATTTCCATGGCTGTTACGTCAACTATAACAATCCCGGCCAGGGACGCTGTCTCGTCGCCGTGGCCAACGCCATGGGCTTCGGTGTGAAGATGCTCGAGCGCGAGAAATGCTGCGGCGTGGCAAAGATCTCGAACCGCCTGATCGAAGAGGCCCGGCGCGACGCCGTCATCAACATGGCCTCTATCCGCCATGCCATCGCCGACGGCCGCGGCCCTGTTGTCGGAACCTCGTCGACCTGCGTGTTCACCATGCGTGACGAATATCCCCATCTGCTCGACATCGACAACTCCGACGTGCGCGATTCGATAACCCTCGCCTCGAAATGGATTTTCGAGCTCTGGGAGAGTGGCGCCGTGAAATTCGTGTTCAGGCCGGATTTCAGGATGAAAGCCGCCTACCATACCCCCTGCCACATGGAAAAGCTCGGCTGGACGTTCTATTCGACCAACCTCATGCGCCTTATCCCGGGTCTTGAGCTGACAGTGCTCGACCAGAACTGCTGCGGCATCGCCGGCACCTACGGCTTCAAGAAAGAGATGTATGACTATAGCCAGGCCATAGGCGCCGCCACCTTCAAACAGATCCGCGGCCTCAACCCCGACTATGTCATAACCGACTGCGAGACCTGCCGCTGGCAGATCGAGATGTCGACCGGCTATCAGACGCTCAACCCCGTGGAGGTTCTCGCCCGCGCTCTCGACCTTGAGGCTACGGCCCGCGCCAACGGCATTGACCCGTCGATGCTCACCGTCAAAGAAAATTCGTAAACCTTAATAATTTTTCATTATCATGTCAAGATTTCTGGCTCCACCGCCCTTCAAGCCCGAGATGACGGGCCCCGGCGTCGACGCTAAGTACAAGAAGATGAGAATGCAGGTGTTCACCGGCGCTTTCATCGGCTACGCCGCTTTCTACATTGTCCGTAAGAACTTCTCAATGGCCATACCGATGCTCGACCAGTTCGGCATCGACAAGGGTGATCTCGGAACAGTGCTCGCGATGAACGCTATCGCCTACGCTCTTTCGAAATTCCTCATGGGCAGCGTCTCCGACCGTTCGAACGCACGCCGCTTCCTCCCTCTCGGCCTCGTTCTGGCCGCTATCTCGATGGCCTTCATGGTATGGCCTATCCAGGCTTTCGACCTTGCGGCCCATCCCGAACATAAAATCTGGGCCCTCATAATTCTCGGTGCCCTCAACTTCCTCGTCGGCTGGTTCAACGGAATGGGCTGGCCTCCGTGCGGACGTGTCATGACCCACTGGTTCAGCCAGAACGAACGAGGCACGTGGATGTCGATTTGGAAC
>DBGBEM010000258.1:0-1291 GCA_048477235.1 Muribaculaceae bacterium
GACCTATGCGAAAGTGCAATCCCTCCGGGATTGTTTTTTAGATTGTTTGCCGTCACCCCCAATAACGAATTGGGGGCTAACAAAGTTTTGCGCCTTCCGGCGCAAAGATAGGCCATCGTCGCCTGTGCCCCCGTCGGTCAATCGTCGCCTCTTTGTAATGCGCCTTCCGGCGCAAAAAGTCCGCCAATTGTCGGCGTTATGCGCCGGACGGCGCATAACTGAATGTTAGCCCCCAATTGATATTGGGGGTAGCTTCCCGCTCCCAACGCTCAATCCCGGAGGGATTGCACTATAGCGTGAATCTGAAGATTTGACACGCGATTTAACTTTTTCTGACATTTTCGGGTTTGGCATATCTTTTGCTGAGTTGTTATAATGAAAGCACAATAAACTCAAAACCCTATATATGGCAACAAAGCAAGGGTCGATTGGGGTAACGACCGAAAATATTTTCCCCGTCATAAAGAAATTCCTTTACAGCGATCACGAAATCTTTCTGCGTGAGCTCGTCAGCAATGCTGTCGATGCTACCCAGAAGCTCCGCACGCTCGCTTCTTTCGGCGACTTCAAGGGTGAGGTCGGCGACGCCAAGGTGACAGTGAAGATCGACACCCAGGCCGGAACGCTGACCGTCAGTGACCACGGTATCGGAATGACCGCCGACGATGTCGACAAATATATCAACCAGATTGCCTTCTCGGGCGCCGAAGAGTTCCTGTCGAAGTATAAGGACACGGCCAACAGCATAATCGGCCATTTCGGACTCGGCTTCTACTCGGCTTTCATGGTGGCCAAGAAGGTTGTCATCGACTCGCTGAGCTATAAGGAGGGAGCCGAGGCCGTGCGCTGGGAATGCGACGGTTCGCCCGCCTACACTATGGACAAAGGCTCGCGCACCGAGCGCGGAACCGACATCATCCTCTATATCGACGATGACGACAAGCAGTTCCTCGAACAGAGCCGCATAAACCTTCTGCTTAAGAAATACTGCCGCTTCCTTCCCGTGCCCGTCGAGACCGACGGAAACGTCGTCAACTCGACCGAGCCGCTCTGGACGCGCAAGCCCGCCGATCTCACCGACGACGACTACCGCAATTTCTACCGCGAGCTCTATCCCGGTCAGGAAGATCCGCTCTTCTGGATACACCTCAATGTCGACTATCCTTTCACTCTGACCGGAATCCTCTTCTTCCCGAAGATCAAGAACAATCTCGACATCCGCAAAGACCGCATCCAGCTCTATTGCAATCAGGTTTATGTCACCGACTCGGTCGAGGGTGTGGTGCCTGAG
>DBGBEM010000259.1:0-2338 GCA_048477235.1 Muribaculaceae bacterium
CCGACGGAAAGATCAAGATGACCGTGAAACGCGCCAGCGGCACATATATTCCGCTGAACTGCATGAAGATCGAGGAATATTCGGGCATAGAGCGCCCCGTGCTGAGCGACTTCACCGCTCTCACCCTCGCCGGCACAGCCGCCGACGGCCGCCGCGTTGAACTGACACGCCAGAGCGTCGACGGCAAGCCTGTCAACACTTTCGAGGGGGTAGCCGACTTCGCCGAAGGGGAGTTCACCCTCACGGCCACCGACTCCGAAGGCGCAACCTATAGCTTCGGAAAGGCCGAGGCCGACGGCAAGCTTGTTCAGGGTGGCGCTGCGCTGACCGTTGCCGCACATCCGACGCTGATCAAATTCGATCTCGACGCTATGACCTACACTCTCACGCCGATCGAGAACATCCGCCTCATCGGCAGCGCCGTAGGCTCGTGGTCGCTGACCGACTATAAGGAAATGACCTACGCTGGCGATCTCACATTCACTTGGGAGGGCAAGCTCGAAGGCCACGACACGTCGACCGATTCGGGCCGCATCGGCCTCTATATCAACGGCGGCTGGACAGCCTTCAAGCGTTCGGGAGTCGACGAGAACTACAACGCCGTGCTCGCCCTCGACAACGGATCCGATATCCCAATCAACCCCGGCAGCTATAAAATGTCGTTCGACCTCAGCTCGAAGGTGCTGAAGGTAGAAAACGGCCTCGACGGCCTCGATCCCGACCGCATAACGGTGTTCGGCTCATCGGTGGCCAACGGACAGGGCGCCGATCAGGCCGACAATGAGAATCAGGGCTATATCCGGCTCTATGACGCCATGCTCGCCGACCGCTTTGCCGCCGGCGACAGCAAGCAGCCGTTCTACACCTCGAACATCTCGATAGGCGGAAACTCTACCGTCATGCTGCTCAACCGCTACGACGACATGCGCCGCGAGTTCGGCAAATATGTCATCTTCGGCGTCTCGCTCGGCAACGAGGGCATTCACGGCGCTTCCGATCAGCAGAAAATCTACGACCAGTTCAAGACCAACATGCTGAAGCTCATCGAGATGGTTCGTGCCGATGGAAAAGTGCCCGTTGTCTGCAACAACTACACCCGCGGCGACTTCACGGCCGACGACTATGAATATATCCGCCGCATGGACCGCGAGATCGGTCTCTGGGACGTTCCTTCGATAAACCTTCTCGGAGCCATCGATTCCAAGACCGGACTCTGGGCTGACGGCTATCAGAACGGCACAGACATCTACCATCCCAACCAGAAAGGCCATCAGGAATTCGCCTACGCCATGGTGCCCGACCTCTTCGACGCCCTCGCCTCGGGCAAGACGCTCTGCATGAACCGCGTGGCAGCCTCGGGCCTCGACCTCGCCGACTATACTCTGTCGGCCACTCCCGAAGGGACTATGCACTCCTTCTCGCTTGCACTTGTCGGCAACACCGACAAGACCTCTGGCAACATCGCCGCCGTCAAGCTTGCTGATGACACCGAAATGCTCGTCAGCTATTCCGACGGAAAAGTGAACGTGGCTCTCGGAGACAAATCTGTCGCTGTTCCCGCCGCAATATCGCCGGACAACACCCTGATAACGCTCAACTACACCTACGCCTCGGGCATCATGGACGTTATCGTCTACAACGGCGACGAGCTTGTCGGAAGCGGACGCCTCGCCGGACAGGCCATTGAACCGGCCGAGTTCGTTCTCGATTCGTCGATAATGACTCTGAAAGAGCTGATGCTCTACCGCTCGGCTCTGTCAGCTGACGATGTCGAGAGCCTCGCCGCCGGAGAGCTCCAGAAAGGCAGCCTCGAAATCTATTCGACATTCAGCCGTCCCGAAACCGAGACATTGGCCGAAGAACCGGCTCCCGTAGCCGTGGAGAACCATGCCATGAGCCTCAATGCACTCCGTCAGACAAAGAAGACAAACATGGGGCTCGGTAACATTGAAAACGAACTGAAAGATACTGATACGGAATATTACACAATCGAAGGGATTGCCACACGCTTTCCCGTCAGAGGAAATCTCTACATAGCCGTAACCGGCAGCACAGCTAAAAAGGTAATCTATTGAAATCAATGAGGATAAATCAACGAAAGAGGCGCCGTGAGGCGCCTCTTTTGCTTTGATAGCAGCCCTTTGGATTTATAGATAAAACAGTAAGTATTTGTGCATTTTATGTAGGGCTGCACCATAATGCTATTAACTTAATGAAATCAGCGTCAGAAACGCCCTGGCGTAGGGACGTGCCTTAATGCTATTAACTTAAGGATTCAGATAGCCTCTTTATAGTTAGTCATCGTCACATATTTACCGCTTGTTTTTATTTTACGGAA
>DBGBEM010000260.1:0-2199 GCA_048477235.1 Muribaculaceae bacterium
TTTTATCAATGCAAATTTTTTTTGACAATCGGCTTAAATTTGTCCTGCAAAGCAGGCCGCTCAACGCGCAAGCTGTTTTGTCGCGCGACCGTCTGCGATACGTATATAAATGCCGTTTTCGGGCGGTGTCGTAAGGCGCATCCCCGACAGATTATAGTATTCCACGGATTCACTTTCCCTCATGACTTCATCAAGACCGAGAACGACATCTCCGTTTATCAGGATGAATCCCTCGGGCAGATTTACCGTGACATTGCTGCCGCTTTCACGCGCCTGACTGTCTGACTCAAACACGGCATCCGTTCCTTTGGTATATGCGATATTTATCTTCTCGTTGTCATGCCAGACAACCTTATCAGCCGCTGTTGTCGGCCCGAATATAAAGGCATCTATACTGAACTTCGGCTCATACGAGATTCTGAAATCCTCAGGCACATCCACTTTACCCTGATAGATTCCGGTGAGAGTGTCGCCATTCAGCTCGACATATTTGTCGCCAGACGTAACAAGATATAGTTTCTGGGGATATTTCACATCCGGGGCTACATTCACCGGTGTGGGCACAAGCATGTGATAGGGAATTCCGGAGATGTCGCGGTCGTAAAACTCGAAGTCATATGTGCCGCTTGCAGGCAGCTGTATTGTCTGGCCGTCGGGCGCGATCGACAGCGGGCTCGGATAATTGACGGGCAGAGGCGTAACCGCCCAGCTCAGCGGGCCGTAGAACGTAGCGCTCCCGTTATCTTCATTAATGCCGTAGATAGCGAAGCTTCCGTTGCCGACCGCGACGTTGCTGACCGTGTATCTGTTTTCATCAGTCGGATCCTGAACCATCTGGATCTGACCTTTATAACCGACATCCTCTTTCTCCACTTTTCCCTCGGCGTTTGCCGGTATTATGTAGAGTTTGTGTGCGTCATTGGCGTTCGCCGTTATGCCCGTGCCGGCTATCAGGAGTGTGATTATAGCGAATGTATTTTTCATAATAGCGCTTTTTTTCAGAATCTTTATTAAGAAACAAGCTTAAAGCCAAAAGAGTTCTTCAAAAAGCCGGGCACACAAACGAGTCAGCCGGCCCGCGACATCGCGGGCCGGCTGACTGAGGGATTATCTGACGGTCAGCGCCGAGCCAGCCGAGTGGGCCGTGATTGCCGGCGCATACTGGCTCTGGGCCGTCGCGACGCCACTGAGGAATTCTCCGGCGTTATTGACCCACATATCGTAGGTCAGCACGTAGGTTCCGGCCGGCATAGCGTCGACAAAGAGGCGCGTTGCCGTCGATGCGTTCTCGCGGTAGAAGCCGAGACCTTCGCTCCAGATATAGCCCGGAAGCTGCTCTACCGGCTCGAAGCATGCGGGACGGTCGTCGACTATGGTGACATATTGCAGAGCGCGCTTTGATTTGACGGTCAGCTCCACTCTGACCCGACGCCCGACGGCGATCGGCTCGGTCGACGAAACATCGGTATTGTCGACCACGAGATAGCGCTTCGTTATCGACAGATCTTCCTGCGAAGCAGCCGGAATCTCGTCGATCTGAGCCGTGTAGCGGCGGATAACCGCGCCCCACGACGGGGCGTCGGCCTGACGGCCTATCGAAAGAGTCGAGGCATCGGCGGGAAGAGCCACGCGGAAATGGCCCATCAGACGGTCGGTCTGAGGCAGCTCGACATTATTGCCGTCGACAGCGACGTCGACACCGCGTGCCGGAGTCATCCAGCGCCCCGAAGTCTGGAGGAAGGTAGCCACAATATCGGTCGTAGCGGGCGATGTTCCCCAGTTCTGCACCTCTTTCTGGAGGATAAGCCACTGACGGATCGCGTCGATATCTTTCTTCGCCGAGGGGTCGACAGCAGCAAATGCCTGAAGCATTACAGCCTGCGAAAGATTTCCGGCTCCGATCGAGAAGGAAGCCTGCTCGGCCGAGGGCCACCACATTCCGCGCGTGGGCGACACGTTGGCATATTCACGCAGCGATTCGAGAATCGTCATCGCTGAAGAATGGTAGCTGTGGTGTTCGAGAATGAGGGCGGCTACGGCTTTGTTGACAACCGGCAGATCGCGCCAGCGGCCGAGAAGCTGCTGAACGGTGGCCGAACTTACAGCCGAAGCGGCTGTCGACTGGGCGATGTCGGGATAGAGATCGCGCACAAAGGTGTAGAACGTGTAGTTGCCCTGCGGGTAGCGACGGTATTCCCT
>DBGBEM010000261.1:0-9834 GCA_048477235.1 Muribaculaceae bacterium
AACAGCGTTAAGGTCAACAATGTCGATCAGCCCGTCAGCATGATCGTTGTCCGTATCGCCGAAGACACCGAGGTCGTTATCGATGCCCGCAAGATTCCGACTATCACCCATACCGTCCACGCTACCGGAACCCAGTATTTCTCGCTCTTGCAGGGAAAGACTCCGTTCGGCATTCCCGTGGAGCTCAAGGAGGGGGACACCGAGATTTCATTCCTCGAAGATAACTCGTTCTTTTACTTTATGCCCGCTGCCGACTGCCATATCATCGAGCTTCGTCAGGGCAACAAAGACCTTTTGGCCGGCGACCCCGAGCAGCTCGTGTTCGACCTCGTCGGCGAGGGCGACATCTATGTTACCGCCGAGCCGATCGTCAAAGACAAGCAGTTCGTGTTCTACGTCGACGACAAATCGGCCGCTCCCTTCATGTTCCAGATGTTCAACAAGACCGACACTCCCGTGCAGCCCGAGAACGGCTTCAACCTCATTGAGTACTACGACGCCCAGCTCCCCTACGAGCTGATGTTCTTCACCGACGTTGAATCGATAATGTATTGCAACAACGAAGTGTTCCCCTCGTTCGATGACGCCGGAACCGACTACCCGTTCACCGATCCCGAGGGCGACGTCTACCGTCTCTATTTCCGCTCGAAACCCGAGCCGTTTGATTTCACTGTCACCAAGGCTGACGGCGTAGAGGCCGAAGTGACCTACGAGCTCATCAACAAGGTGACCGACTTCCCGGCTTCCCTCACAATGATGCCGCCGACACCGCTGACCGTCGTCGCTCCCGAGGGCAAGAAGCTGATCATCAAGCTCAACGACGCCGAACCCGTTGAGACCGACAGGTTCGAGACCACCGTCGATAAAGCCGGAACGCTTGAGATTGCATCTGCCGAAGGCGGCATCGGCGCCGTCGGAGCTGACAGCGCCGCCCCGGTCTACTACGACCTTCAGGGACGCCGCGTAGACAATCCCGACAAGGGCATCTACATCGTTCGCCGCGGCAGCGAGACCTTCAAGGTCGTTTTCTAAGCCTGGCCTTATAAGCCCAATAAGCCTAATAGGCCCTATAGTTCCCCGGAGGACTATAGGGCTTTTCAATTGCATGAATTAAAAATATGTGCTACTTTTGCGGCAAGAATGAGTGTGGGCGAAGAGTCGCCCTCGGAACACGGTGAGAATCCGTGACAGTACCCGCTGCTGTAATTCCCGCACAAAGGTTTCTTATCATTTCAGCCACTGACCGCAAGGTTGGGAAGGCGCTAAGAAACCGGGATAAGTCAGAAGACCCACTTTTTTCTTATACCAGATATTTGTTCGCGCCTGCGGGATCACGGGACAGCTGTATTATATAGCTCCGTCATACGGCATATCCGTATGATGAAGAGCAGTATTTAGCAGCTTGTAATCTAACCCGATGCGTAATGTTCGCACCGGGTTTTTTACATTCTACTCTCTATGTGGTTGCGTATGGTCGTGTGGCTTTGTAGAATGTGAAATATGAATTAACCGGCTGCAAATGACTTTGCTACATAAAATATTCCGACCTTTGGCGTCAGTGCTGTGTCTTGCCGCGTGTGGCGGGGGCGCGGCCAGTGCCGCCGTAGTGTCAGAGACGACCGACTCCGCCTTCATGCGGACGCTGAAGGATGTCGAGGTGACCGCAACGCGCCGTCCTCTCGCTACGACTCAGGTATTGGCCGGCCCGAAGCTCCAGGCCCTTTCATCGACCTCTGTCGCCGACGCCCTGAAATATTTCGCGGGGGTGCAGATAAAGGATTACGGCGGTCTCGGCGGACTCAAAACCATCAATGTGCGCTCGCTCGGCTCGCAGCATGTCGGTGTCTACATCGACGGCATAAGAATCACCAACGCGCAGAACGGCACTGTCGACCTCGGCAAATTCTCTCTGTCGACGCTTGAATCGGTATCGCTCTACAATGCCAACAGGCTTGATGTGTGTCAGTCGGCTTCGGAATATGCCTCGGGAGCAACGGTGTATCTTCAGACGCGCCGCCCTGTGAGCGACTCTCTGACCGTGCTCGCCGGAGCCGGTTCGTTCCACACCTACCGCGGTCGCGTCAACATGCAGTTCAACAGGCGCGGGTGGAGCGGATTTGTCGACGGCGAATATCTCAATTCCCGGGGTGACTATCCGTTCAGATATAAATCGGAATTCGAGGATACGGTCGGACGCCGACGGAATTCCGATATAGAATATTTCAGAATAGAGAGCGCGCTGTTCAGGGGCGGTTTCGCGTCGCACGTGTATTGCTATGTGTCGGAGCGCGGATGTCCGGGCGGAATAGTGCGGCGCCTCTCTGACAAATACACCAATATCGGGCGCGAATGGGACACCGATCTGTTCGCGCAGCTGTCGTGGCACCATACCTTTGCGCGGCGTCATACGGTTAAGCTGAACGCCAAGTACACTCATGAATATCTGCGTTACAACACCGACTATCCCGAGAATCAGAACACGGCCAAGGTCGACAACCATTACTATCAGAACGATGCGTTCGCTTCGGCTTCCTACGCTGTGCGCCCGTGGCAATGGGTCAGCTTCAATGTTGGCTACGACGCCAGAATGTCGTGGCTCACGGCCGATCTGAAGCATTTCAGCCCGGTCAGGCGCCTCGATCAGAAAGCTGTGGCCGCCGTTCAGGCGCAGTGGCGCGGATTGCGGCTGGCCGCCTCGGCTCTCTATCAGCATTATAAGGACTATACCAACCTTAAGGTGGGAGCCGCCGACCCTCTGCAGAAGGTCACGCCGTCGGTCACTCTGGGCTACAGCTGGCGCGGGCTGAGCGCTCGTGCGTGGTATAAATGTATATTCCGGGCTCCGACCCTCAACGACCTTTATTACACTCAGGCCGGCAACCGCAATCTTAAACCCGAATATACGAAGCAGTGGAATATCGGGCTTGAGTATCATTATCTCACGCCCCGCTGGATGGCCTCGGCCCAGGCCGACGTCTATATCAATCATATCGACGACCGGATTGTGTGTCTCCCGCTCAAAGGCACCTATACATGGTCAATGATGAATTACGGCAAGACATTCTGCCGCGGTCTGAACGCCACGCTTCAGGGGCAGTATACGCCGGGCGACTGGACTTTCTCGCTGCTTGCCTCGTTCACCCTTCAGGACGACCTTAACCGCACCAACCCCGACAGTCCCGACACCTACAACAAACCTATCTGCTATTCGCCCCGGTTCTCATCGGGCGTAACGGCGATTGTGGCGTGGCGATGGCTGTCGCTTACCGTGAGCGAGCTTCACGTCGGCGAGCGCATGTGGTCGTATGCCGATCCCCGCGATGTGCTCTCCCCCTACGACAATGTCGATCTGAAACTCACAGGCCGCTGGCGCGGCTTCACCGCCTCGCTTGAGGTGAACGACCTGTTCGATGTTCAGTATGAGCATATTCAGCGCTATCCGATGCCGGGCCGCGCCTTCAGCTTCACGCTTTCATATTCAATCAGTAACAGAATACACAAATGAAAAGACTTTTACTTTCAATCGCCGTCATCGCCGCATGGGCGCTGGCGGCAGGCGCTCAGGAGAGAATCATTCTGCTGAACGAGGGAAACTGGCAGTCTGACAACGGACGTCTGAGTTATTTCGAAGACGGCCGGATTGTCAGCAACCAATGGTTCCGCGATGTCAACGGCTACAAGTTAGGCGACACGCCAAACGACATCATTCAGGTCAACGACAACCTGATAGCGATGGCCATCAACTGGTCGAACATCGTTCAGTTCATAACGCCCGAAGGGAAGGCTGTGGCCGCCACCGAGGATGTGCCCAACAATCGCAAGCTGGCTTCCGACGGACGATATGTCTATATCTCGTCGTATGGCCACGAGTGTAAGGTCAACGGCGCCATGGAATACTTCACGAAAGGCTATGTGGCGAAAATCGATGTCGCCACCTTCGAGGTCGTCGATGCCGTCGAGGTCGGATATGAGCCTGAGGGCATTGCTCTCTACCGGGGAAAGCTCTTTGTGGCGAATACGGGCGGATATGCCTTTCAGGAAGACCATGAATATGAGACCACAGTCAGTGTTATCGACGCCGCCACGATGGAAGTGGAGCGGAACGTCGAGACAAACATCATCAATCTCTACGGAAAAATGTCGCAGAGCGGACAATATCTGTGTATAAACTCGCCCGGCGACTATTACGACGTGCCGGCCTGCATGATGATATTCGACTGTCAGGCTGTGATTGACGGCAAGCCCGACCCGGAGTGTTTCCAGAGTCTGGAATATGCCGCCACCTACAACTGCGTCAATACCGACGGCCGCTTCTTCGCCATCGGCTCGCGCTTCTCATACTATACGGGCGACTATACCTTCAACTATATTTCGGTCGATCCGGCCGAGGTCATGGCAACCGGGGGCGCCAGAGGCGTGTCGGAAGACATGCCCGGAACCGTGCGTGAAGACTTGATGAAGATTCAGATGCCCTACGGCATTTATGTCAATCCCTACACAGGATATATCTATGCCACCGACGCAGGCGAGTTCGTGGCCGCCGGCGGACTCTACCAGTGGACTCCCGAAGGCGAGTTCCTCGGCACCCACCAGGTCTATATCAATCCGGCTCATTTTCTCGCGCTCAACCCGAACAGGGGTGGCATCGGCGAAATAGCCGCCGGAGAGGAAACCCTCTCCGACGCTACGATCTACAATCTTCAGGGAATGCGCGTGGTCAATCCTGTCGCCGGGCAGCTGTATATTCAGAACGGCCGGAAATTCATCTATCATCAGAAATGACATTTATCAATAATAAACCATCATGAGACTAAAAACTGCATTTATTGCGCTGATGACAATTCTCACCTGCGCATTCACCGCATCGGCAGTCGAGGTCACGGTCAAGATGAACGCCGTGTCAACGACCATGTCGATGAAATCGAAGGCCACCGGCGAGGATGTCGCGGTCGGCGATGTCAACAAGATGCTGTATACCTTTACAGCGCCTCCGGGCGATTACGTGATCACCGGCTACGGCAAAGATGGCAAGACTGTCAACGGAACTATTGAAGTCAATGTCGGCGACTCGCTGAAGCAGCAGATCACCGTGCTCACGCTCACGGCTTATGTGACCAACAAAACCAACGGAACGACATGGACTGTCGATAACGGCGACTATACGATCGACGTCAAAGTCAACAGCCGCGAGGGTGTAAACCATCCGAACACACTCGGCGAGAGCGTGACCGCCGGCCGCAAGACATTTCTTGCCCTCAACGGCGACACGTATTCCTGCGCGTTCATCCCCTCGAAAGCCCATGCCGACGAGGGGTATCTGACTCTCTACAAACAGGCTACCCTCACGGGCAACGTCAATGTCAGCGGCGCCATACCTCAGTCTGACAACTTTACCGTGACCGTGCCTAAAGACGCCACTTTCGAGCTCAACATGAAGTTCTTCCACTTCATTGATTTCACAAGGGTCGAGCCTGTGAAAGAGGTTGTCGAAGGTGATTTCAGAGTGCTTGTCTACCGCCTTGCCCACAGTCAGGTCTACAACTATCGCACGTCAATGCCCGGCAAACTCACTCAGGGCGGATATTTCACCATGAACAAAGATGTTGCCAAACGGCCGGTGCTGATGTTTACAACGGCTGACTATGAGGCGTTCGGCCCCAAGACAATCAAGCATGACGTGCAGGCCAACGAAGGCTTCGAGACCGGCGACATCTTTGTCAACGTCAACAAGGAGGGATACCTCGACCTCAACGTCGGCGATACGTTCCTCGCCCACGCCATGCGCACATGGCAGCTCACCGAGAACTCCACCAACAACTACTTCATCGAGCCTGATTTCCACTACACGGTCATCGGCCTCGACGGCAAGGAGAGCGACTCGGTGATCAAGGTGGAGCAGAAAGAGGGTTCGGCCTGGGCCACGCTCAGGGCGGTCGGAGCCGGCACAGCGATAGTGCTCGTCACTTACGACGCCATCGGCCTCAACTTCTATGCTTCGTCGACCGGAGTGAAGCAGGCATATATGGGAGGCGAATACTGGAGCGCCATCTGGCCTGAGAATACCGCTGCCTACGTAATCACCGTAGGCCAGGGTAAATCAGCCGTCGACCCGCAGATGCTCGTCAACGAAAAACACAATCAGGGGGCGCTCAAACTGGCCGGTAATTATGTCGATGCCGAGCACGACGTATTCTATTATCTCGACACCGAAGAGGGCTACTCATATACCTTCAGGGCCGACGGCGCCAAGGAGGTGACGATTGCCTATCCCGTCATCGGCGAGCAGATGGCCACATATTCAGGCTTCGGCGACGCGGGAGTGACAGCCAATGCCGACGGCTCCTATACGGTTCTTCTGAAAGAGGGCCGTCAGATTGTCCGGATGACCGATGCCTCCGGAAAGTCGGCCTATCAGGTCTTTACCGCCAAGAAATGCCACCGCGAGATTGTTAACGTGAACCGCCCCGGCAGCAAAATCTTCCAGCCCGGCGATCAGCTCGCGATCCAGTATTCAGGTCTGCGCCATCCCGCCAACAAGCTCGCGGGAATCTATAATATGTCGGCCTACGTGACCTACAACGGTGTTCCCAACGGCACGTCGCTCATCCTCAGCGCCAACCAATATAAATTCGGCTCTTCCGACAAGGCTCAGGCTGTCACTCTCGACATTCCCGCCGACCACAACGTCGCCGCTGAACCCGAACTTACCTTCACCGACGGTGTGATTCAGGTGAACGGCTACGGCGATCCCATAGGCAACCACCGCAATATCGACCCGCGCGCAGGCCGCTCGCCCAACTTCGCCGCAGTGCCCCACAAGACCTACTTCGGAGCCATCCCCGACGTGAGAGTGCCCGTCACGGCAGTCAGGAATTTCCCCATCAAGGTTGATTTCACGGCCGAGAACGGCAATGTCACCGTATCGTATCTCGGCAAGGAACTCGAGCCCGACGACGAGGGCCTCTACGAAGGCACATACGGCTTCTATGACGTAGTCGCCACAGCTCCGGGCAACCGTTGCCAGCGTCTGCGTTACAATATTCCCGACGACGCCGAGGGCCTCCAGACATTCAACGTTGAACCCGTCAAACTCGACGACGACTGGTTCGGCACCAACACCAAAGAGCCGGCCACAGACGCCGACGGCCGCTACGTGATCTCATCTGCCTCGGAGTTCGCATGGTTCCGCGACAAGGTCAATGCGGGCGATGCCGCCGAGCCGCTCAAGGCCACGCTGACCGCCGACATAGATCTCGGCGACTACGACTGGACTCCGATAGGAGATACAAGTCATCCGTTTACCGGAGAGTTCACCGGCAACGGACACACCGTCAGAGGTCTTTATATCGATCAGCCCGGCAGCAATATGCTTGGCCTGTTCGGCAGTGTCAAAGGAACTGACGCCGATCACCGCGCCCGCATATCGGGTGTGACTGTCTACGGCTATGTCAACGGCAACATGACCCTCGGCGGTCTTGCCGCACATGTCCAGGGCTTCGCCGATATTGACGCCTGTGCCAACTATGCCGAAATCCACGGCGCCCGCAATGGCGTCGGCGGCCTGATCGGCGCTCTGACCCAGAAAACCTCTACGGTAACAAACTGCTACAACGCCGGTAGCGTATTCGCCGAATCGACACGCGGCGGCATCGTCGGCAACCTCTCGAATGGTTGTGACGTTACCATCAGCAACGTGTTCAATGTAGGCGTTATCGAAGACCACGCCAACGGACACGCCATCGCCGGTTCAACCTATGCGGTCGACAACATCACCAACGCCTACGCCATAGCCGATTACGCCAAGACAGGCGGCTACACTCTCGTGACCGAAGCCCGCATGGCAAGCGGCGAGATCGCCTACAGCCTCGGCTCGGCCTTCGGCCAGAAGATAGGGGAGGACGCCCATCCCGTATTCAGCGACGACAAGGTCTACAAAGTGACATATTCGGTTGCCGACGCCGTTGCTGCGGCAGCCGAAGATGAGGGACTGACGCTCTACTCGAACGCTGATCTCCCGACCAGCATTGGCGAGCAGGAGGTATTGTGGTTCGCCGACGCTGCGCTCACACAGCCCGTCACCGTTATCGACGCCGACAGCCGTCTCTACGTCAAGAACCTCTACACCTATACGCTTACCTATGTTCTCGACGGCGAGACATATAAGGAAGAAACCCACTATGAAGGGGAGGCAATCGCTCCTGAAGCCGATCCTGTCAGGGAGGGATACACATTCTCCGGCTGGGAGGGTATTCCCGAGGTAATGCCTGCCGGAAATGTCACCGTAACAGGTTCGTTCACCGTCAATTCCTACAGACTAACGCTCTATCTCAACAACGTGGTCTATAAGGATGAGATGCTCGAATACGGCGCAGCCGTTGTCGTCGACGAGCCCGAAGTGCCCGAGGGCTGCCGGTTCGACGGATGGACTGACGCCATCCCCGCGACAATGCCCGCCCACGACGTCGACATCCACGGCACCTATACCGAGTTCAGCGGAATCGCCGGTATCCTTATCGACGCCGACGAGAAGGTGACCGTATGCACTCCGAGCGGCATTGTGCTCCACACCGATAAGCCGTGGGGCGACGTCCGCGACACTCTTGCCCCCGGCGTCTACATTGTTCGCAGCGCCGCCGCCGTGACGAAGGTCTGCGTCAAATAATCCTTCCTGTCTCTGATTCGGAATCCCCGGCCTCAGGTCGGGGATTTCTTTATTTGTCGTTTTTCATTTTGCAGAGTCGGGGGTTTTGAGTAATTTTGCTCATTAATAATTAGCAACCTATGAATCCTTTCGATTATATCCATGTGGCCATGCATGGCCACTTCGACGACAAACTGTCGGTGCGCTACACTTTCAACGGCTCCGACGGCTCGTCGCAGCGTTGGGAAGGGTCGCTCCCCGATCCCGACGCCATTGTCCGTAATTTCATGAGCGCCCGCGAATGCTACGTCATGTGGCAGAACCCGATGGGCCATTATTTCGGCATAATCACCGCCGACCCGATGGATCCGCGCGCAGGCCGCGTTATGGTGACAATCATGGTCGACAACGGCGACGCCGTGGCCGGGCGTGCCATATTCAGCGCTCTTAGCGGCCTTAAGAAGGCGTTTCTCGAAGACCGCCTGCTCACCGACGACGCCGTGCGCAAGGTTCTCCAGAGCGTGGGCTTCCCCGAAGCGCCGATGAAGCTCGCTTCATGGAATTACAATCGTCCCGACGAGGGCGCGCGTCTAAGCCCGATATGCTACCGCACTTATCTGTCGACGCGCGAACTCGAGACAGTGTTCTCGTTCCCGAACCAGCCCGAATACAAGCGATTCCACTATATCGTTGTCATAACCGCCACAGCCTCGTTGCGTCCCGGCGTCAGCGTCGACCGCATCACGGCTCCCGTGAAAAAGCAATACACCGTTGTCTGTCCCGATAATGTCAGCGCCTCGCAGGAGATTGTCGACGAGGGCGACCATCTGACGCTGACCTTCACCAAAGACGGCTTCAATCCGCGCAAGGAGAACGTGACCATAGGAAGTCCGTCGCCCTACGTCCGCACCGACGGCAGCGCCCTTATCATAAAGACGGCCGAAGAGAGCGGAATGTCGTTTACGCGCAAGGTGCGCCTGAGCGTGCGCTCGGCAAAAGGGGGCGCTATCAACGGCTACACGATGAGTGTCAACGACCGCACGGTCAACACTATGGAGCCTTTCGTAGAGCTTAACGAGACCGATTTCCAGCCCGGCAAGCGCGTCGAGATTCAGGTGGCCAGCAACAATTTCCAGCCTCTGAAGCAGAGCTACGAGCCCGCCGAGCTGATGCGCCAGAGCGCCATCGAGCTT
>DBGBEM010000262.1:0-3639 GCA_048477235.1 Muribaculaceae bacterium
CAAACGGGAGATTCGCCGTTGCGGCCGTAGAGAGCCTGCATGAGATCGGTCTGCTCGGTTTTGGTGGGAAGGCCTGTCGACGGGCCGCCGCGCTGGACGTCGATGACAACCAGAGGCAGTTCGGCCATAACGGCCAGACCTATACCCTCGCTCTTGAGAGCCAGACCGGGGCCTGAGGTCGATGTGACGGCAAGGTCGCCGGCGAAAGAGGCACCGATGGCCGAGCATACGCCGCCGATCTCGTCTTCCATCTGAACGGCTTTGACACCGAGGTCTTTGCGTTTGGCCAGTTCATGAAGAATATCGGTGGCGGGAGTTATGGGATAGCTTCCGAGGAAGAGTGGACGTCCCGAACGCTCTGAAGCGGCTATAAGGCCCCAGGCCGTCGCGGTGTTGCCGTTGATGTCGGTATAGACACCCGGACGCGGATCTTCGGTCTCGACGCGATAGGTCGACACCGAGGCATGGATATTGTGACCGTAGTCCCAGCCGGCCTGAAGCACCTTGGAGTTGGCTTCGTAGACAGCGGGCTTGCGGGCGAATTTCGTCTTGAGATGCTCGAAGGCGCGTTCCAGCGGGCGGTCGAACAGCCAGCAGACAAGGCCCAGAGCAAAAATGTTCCTGCATTTGAGCACACTCTTGTTGTCCATGCCGCTGTCGGCCAGAGCGGCCTTTGTCATGGCCGTAACCGGCACCTCGACCACTCTTTCGGGGCTGAGGCCGAGTTCGGCGATGGCATCGTCAGTGGCATAGAGAGCCTTGCGGAGATCGGGAGCCTTGAACGAGTCGATGTCGACGATCACAATGCCGTCGGGCTTGAGGAAGCGGACGTTCTGCTTCAGAGCCGCGGGATTCATGGCCACGAGGACATCGCAGGCATCGCCGGGAGTGTGGACACCGCGGCCTACGCTTACCTGGAAGCCGCTGACACCGCTGAGCGAGCCTTGCGGCGCGCGTATCTCAGCCGGATAGTCGGGGAAGGTTGAAACTTGGTTACCGAGACCGGCCGACACATTGGTGAAGATGTTGCCGGCGAGCTGCATACCGTCGCCTGAATCGCCCGAGAAGCGGACGACAACCTTGTCGAGTGTTTTAACGTTTGTTTTTTCCATCATTTACTATCTGTCGATATTAGAAAATCGGAGTGCTTTTTTGGGATTGTCCCGGGTTATTAGGTATTTAAGGTTAGAAAACTGTGTTATCGGTTAAAGCGGAGAGCACGGCCGCGCACCGCGGTGTCGACCTTTGTTCCGTCGAAGACACGGCGGCCGTTGAGCCATGTCGAGGCGACGGCCCAGTCGAGGGTGGCGCCGGCGAGGGGAGTCCAGCCGCAACGGCTGACGACGTCGGTGTCGCTGACAGTGTGGCGCCGGCGTTCGGCGAGCACAAGGTCGGCGTAGGCGCCCGGCCGCAGGAATCCGCGGTCGGCGATTCCGTAGAGCCGGGCCGGATTATGGGCCATAAGCTCTGCGGCGCGCTCGGCGCCGAGCAGAGTCAGCATGGCCGGCAGCGAGAACTGAAGCATCGGCATTCCCGACGCGGCGGTCAGAACATCGCCGGCCTTGTCGGAGAGCCGGTGGGGAGCATGGTCGGTAGCTATGGTGTCGATGCGGCCTTCGGCAATGGCTGTCAGCAATGCCTCGCGATCATCCTTGACTGCGGGATTGCATTTTATGCGGGCGCCCAGACGGGCATAGTCGGCCGAACTGAAAAGGAGATACTGCGGACAGGTCTCGGCGGTGATGCGCTTCGTGGCGACATCGCCCGGCTCGAAAAGAAGAGCTTCTTCGGCGGTCGAGACATGGAGCACGTGGAGGCGCGAGCCGTGGACTTTGGCCAGCTCTATGGCGCGCTGCGTCGCCAGCAGGCAGGCACGGCGGGTGCGGATGTCGGGGTGGCGCGCTATCGAGAGGTCGCCCGACGCTGCCACGGCGGCGCGGCAGCGCGCTATCTCGGCCTCGTCCTCGGCATGGACGGCTATCAGGGCGTCGACACGCCCGAAAATATCGTCGAGAGCCGCGCGGCGGTCGACGAGCATATTCCCTGTCGACGACCCCAGAAAGACCTTCACTCCGGCAACCCGCGAATAATCGGCCTGCAGAAGCTCGTCGAGATTCGTGTTGGTGGCTCCGAGATAGAAGGCATAGTTCGCCGTGGCCACGGCTGCGGCCCGCTGCTCCTTGGCCTCGAGGGCCGCAAGAGTGGTAGTGGCGGGGCGCGTGTTGGGCATATCGATTATCGACGTGACGCCTCCGGCGGCGGCTGCTGCGCTTTCCGAGACCATGTCCCCTTTTTCGGTCAGACCCGGATCGCGGGTGTGGACATGCTCGTCAATGACGCCCGGAAGGAGTGTCTTGCCCGCAGCCTCTTCAACGCTACGGGCCGAGGCCACGACCTCGGCGGGGGCATCCCCCACTCCGATAGCGGCAATGCGCTCGCCTCCGACGGCCAGCCAGCCCCGGAAGCTCGCTCCCTCGTTGACGATTAGAGCATCGCGAATCAGCAGATCAACTGTTTCCATCAGTCTTTGCGCCGGTAATCGGGATATTTTTTGAACAGACTTCCGAGTTTCAGACGAATGACGCCGAAGACGGCCTCGCCGAAGATGCCCGACGACATCTTGCTCGTTCCGAGAACCCGGTTGACAAATATAATCGGCACTTCGGCAATCCTGAAGCCGTATTTATGCGCCGTGAATTTCATTTCTATCTGAAAGGCATAGCCCTTGAAGCGCACTTCTTTCAGCGGAAGTGCCTCAAGCACCCGGCGGGTGTAGCAGACAAAGCCTGCGGTGGTGTCGTGGACAGGCAGCCCGGTCACTATCCTGACATATTTCGATGCGAAGTAGCTCATCAGCACGCGCCCCATAGGCCAGTTGACGACATTGACGCCCGAGACGTAGCGCGAGCCTACCGACATATCGGCGCCGTCGGCACAGGCCTGCCTGAGTTTCTCGAGATCGGCGGGATTATGGCTGAAATCGGCGTCCATCTCGAATATATAATTATAGGTGGGGCGCTGAAGGGCCCAGTCGAATCCGGCCAGATAGGCCGTGCCCAGTCCCTGCTTCCCCGGACGCTCCACGAGATTGACGCGGCCGGGATATTCGTTCATCTTGGCTCTGACAATCGACGCCGTCCGGTCGGGCGAGCTGTCGTCGATGACAAGCACGTCCATCGGCGTGTTCAACGCCATGACCGCATCGATTATCGCAGCGATATTCTCTTCCTCTTTATAGGTAGGGATTATCACCAGCGAATCGCGCGCGTCGGTCGCCGCCATATTTCTTTGTCTGTCCATAATACGCCGCAAATTTAACCGAAAAAAAAACCAAAAGCAAGCTTCGGGAACGAAATCGCCCCCAATGCCGCATATTTTCAGTCCGAAACCCACAGAAAAACCGACAATCGAACATTCGGCAGCGAACAAAATACACGCCGAAAGCGTATTCTATGATGAACGGCCGATATTGCGACGGCTGCCCTTATTCGTCGCAACACACGGCACTTTCATTTAAGCCCAAAAAAGAGACAGATCTTCCCTTACCCGGTTCATTGCGAATCGGGTAATTTTTTGATGTTGTATGTCAGCAATTTATCCTTCTGTCAAAATCTTATTTTTTTCATTTTTGGTTTAGAA
>DBGBEM010000263.1:0-2164 GCA_048477235.1 Muribaculaceae bacterium
GGCTCAACGACATCGAGCCGGTCGAAGCGCTGAGCTTCGAGAAGATTGAAAGCCGCTATATAAAAGTGATCATGGCGCGGTTAGTTATCGTCTACTTTATTCTGATGGGCTGCGCGCTTTTCATTCTGATGCTCGACACACCCTATGACACCGCTCTTCTCGTAGCGACAGAATGCCTGCTGGCGGCAGCGTTCGCCGTCAATGCCGCCCTCGTCCGCAAAATATATGACTTCAAGGGTTTTGCGCTGCGCAACAAAGACATATCTTATCGGTCAGGCATTTTTTTCGAGTCGGTTACTACGATCCCGTTCAGCAAGATCCAGCAGGTCAGCACCCGCATGAACCTTGTCAGCCGATTCTTCAGCCTATATTATGTCGATGTCATAAACGGGTCGCAGGACGCCATGAATCGCCTGACAATTCCCGGATTATCGGCCGATAAGGCTGAGCAGCTTAAATCATTGCTCATCAACAACACCCGATGCGGCAATGAATGATTTCTCGACACCCCGCCGAATGAGCCCCGGCGCGTTCGTTATAATATTCGTCAAATCATTCCGGGAAATGGCCGGCGCATCGATCGTCGCTTTTCTATACCTGATGTTCAGGTCAGACGACAGCGATTCGTCGGTTTCGGTTCTTATGAAAATAGCCCTGGCGATTGGCATCTTCATAGCATTTTCCCTGCTTACCGCCTTCCTTCGGTTCTATTTCAGAAAATTCCATATCGAGGGGGATAAGCTTGTTTACTCCCGCGGGATAGCACAAAAAAGGACAACAAGCATACCGCTTTCGCGCATCCACAATCTGCGCACAAAGAGAGGGCTGGTCTACCGGCTTCTTAACATGAGAGGCGTGACATTCGACACTCTGGCAACCGATAAAGAGGAAGTCGAGCTTATTCTTGACGAAAGCGACTGGCAAAGCCTGTTGTCACGTGTCAAAAGCGGGGAAAATATCGCTGTCAAATCCGGGGAAGAGGGCGCCCCGGTATCTCCCCCGCCCCATATAGACGATACAATTCTGATAAGCAATGCCGCCGTGATAAAGGGCGCGCTCTGCCAGAACCATCTCAAAGGCTTCGCCGTGTTGTCGGCGATTCTGCTTCCTGTCCTCGACAAGCTCAATGATTTCGGCGAAAACAACACCGAGCGCGTCATCGACTTTATCGAATCGCACGCCGGCGACACTCTCCCCACCATCTGGCAGTGGGCAACGATTCTCGCCGCTCTATATCTGGTTATCGTTGTGCTGCTGACCGGAAAAATCCTTCTCAGATATGGCGATATGGCGATAAAACTCGCCGGAAGCAAGCTGACAATTGAATCGGGTCTGATCTCCCGGTTCACAAGCCGCCTCTCACGCAACAAGGCGACAATTCTGTCAATAAAACAGAATCCGGTCGAAAAGGCCGCCGGATGCGAGACCGTAACTCTGCGTCAGGCCAACAACGCGACCGACTCTAAAGCGGGTGGCAATATCACAATCTACGGCGCAATGCCCGGAAAGGCGCTGCTTGACTGGTGGCTCGGTAACTCCCTGACGGGGACTCCCGTGCAATCGGCGCGTTCGGGAGCAGGCCTCTTCTACCGCAAGTCAATTCCCTGGCTGCTTGCCGCCACTGCCGGTGCTGTCATATTGATTTTCGCGGCCGACAGCCCGTTGTCGGCCGTCATAATCTGTCCGGCAGCTGTCGTCTTTGGCTCGCTGCGGGCCGCAATGGCACTCCGACACAGCCGGATAACGCTCTACGATTCGTTCGTAAAGGTCAATCGCGGAAATATCGCCTCTATCAGCGAATACATCAGATACAGCAGCATTGAGGCAACCGGAATCAGAAAAACTCCGTTCACCCGCTTCACCGGGCGCGTCACGCTCTCACTGTCGACAAATGCCGGCGCCGTCAAAATAAGCTCTCTGAGAATCGGCGACGCACGCGCGCTGCGCAATACCATTCTCAACAAAGCCGTCTTGGTCTCCTATTAAGTCAGATCTCAGTCGAGATCGACTACGGTGATTCCGGCGCCACCGAGGCGCACATCTTCGTCGGCGAAATGCGAAACTCCGGCCACTGTTGCCAGATAAGTCCTGATAGCCTGACGCAATGCTCCCGTACCCGTTCCATGAAGAATTCTGACGCGGCCGGCCTGAAACTGTATTGCGT
>DBGBEM010000264.1:0-1882 GCA_048477235.1 Muribaculaceae bacterium
GCCGTAAGCCGAAAGCGCCTCAGGCTGAAGCTGAAGAATCTGTTCCGGCAGAAATACCCACAATCGACACTCCGGCAGAAGCAGCGCCCGAAGAACCGGCCGCACGGGGCGCCCAGCCGAAAAAGCGTGGCCGCAAGCCGAAGAATGCCCTCCCCGAGCAGCCCGCGCTTTTCGCCGCCGACGACTCAGAGAATGCTCCCATGACGGCTTCTATGCCCGATCCCTCCAGAGAACTTATGGCCGCCGAAACTTCCTCAACCCCCGAAGAGAAACAACAGGAGCCCGAAGAGGCCGGCGGAGCGCCCCAGCAACCTCAGCAACAGCAACAGCCCCGGCGCGACTTCCGCCCGTCGGCCAACAACGGGTCGTTCGGCTCGTTTTTCCCGCGCAGCGAAGGGCGTCGGTTTGTCCCGCGCTCGCAGCGCGAGCGTGAAGAGGCTGCCCAGCGAGCCGCTGTGGCAGCCGCCAACGCCCCGATCGTCATCAACGAACCGGGAGTTGAGCCACAGCAGCCTCAGGGCAAGAAGAAAAAGAACAAAAACAACAATAACAACCCTCAGCAACAGCCCCAGCAGCCCCAGCCCTACAATTTCGAAGGATTCCTGCGCACCTCGGGCGTGCTTGAGATTACCAACGACAACAACGGCTTCCTGCGCTCAAGCGACTACAACTACCTCGCCTCGCCCGACGACATATTCATCTCGCAACAGGAGATCAAGCGCCACGCCCTCAAGGCCGGTGACGTTGTCGAAGTTACGATACGTCCGCCCAAATCGAGCGAAAAATACTTCCGCATCACCGACGTCCTCGAAGTCAACGGACGCTCGCCCGAGTTCGTGCGCGACCGCGTCGCTTTCGAACACCTTACCCCGCTCTTCCCCGACGAGAAATTCGACCTCACGTCGGGGCGCGCCGGCAACCTCTCGACGCGCGTGGTCGACATGTTCTCGCCAATCGGGAAAGGGCAGCGCGCACTCATCGTAGCTCCCCCGAAGACAGGTAAAACGATACTGCTAAAGGACATAGCCAACGCCATAGCCGAGAACCATCCCGAGACCTACATAATGATTCTGCTCATCGATGAGCGTCCAGAAGAGGTCACCGACATGAGCCGCAGCGTCAATGCCGAAGTGATCGCCTCTACATTCGACGAACCGGCCGACCGCCACGTGAAGATCGCCGGCATAGTTCTCGAGAAGGCGAAACGCCTCGTCGAATGCGGCCACGACGTTGTAATCCTGCTCGACTCGATAACACGCCTTGCCCGCGCCTACAACACCGCCCAGCCCGCATCGGGCAAGATTCTCAGCGGCGGTGTCGACGCCAACGCTCTCCAGAAACCGAAACGCTTCTTCGGCGCCGCCCGAAACATCGAAGGGGGCGGCTCGCTGACGATCATCGCCACAGCCCTGACCGAGACCTCGTCGAAGATGGACGAAGTTATCTTCGAGGAATTCAAAGGCACCGGCAACATGGAGCTGCAGCTCGACCGCAAGCTCAGCAACAAGCGCATCTTCCCCGCTGTCGACATAATGGCGTCGTCGACGCGCCGCGACGACCTGCTGCTGCGCCCCGAGACGCTCAACCGAATGTGGATTCTGCGCCGTTTCCTCAGCGACCGCAACCCCATCGAGGCAATGGAATTCATCAAAGACCGCATGGAGCGCACCTCCGACAACGACGAGCTTCTGCGCACAATGGGCGACTGACGCGCCATTCCCACCCACACCGCAGCGCGAGCCCCCGCCCGCGCTGCGTTTGTTTTATCCAGTCCAATAGTTTTTATGCAAATTTTCAGTGGCACTGCAAATTTGCATAATTTCGATTTTCACGCTGAGCTCACGCGAGGTTTTGCGGTGTAATAGTTGGGAAATCAGAAATT
>DBGBEM010000265.1:0-3698 GCA_048477235.1 Muribaculaceae bacterium
CGAGCCTTACCACGCCGGAATGACGCCCGACGACCGCAACCGCGTCCAGAAACTGTTCACAGCCGGAGAGCTTCAGGCCGTGGCCGCCACAGTGGCCTTCGGAATGGGCATCGACAAGAGCAATATCCGATGGATTGTCCACAACAACCTTCCGTCGAACATCGAGAGCTATTATCAGGAGGTGGGCCGGGCCGGACGCGACGGTCTGCCGGCCCGGGCACTGCTGTTCTACTCGTGGGCCGATGTCATCATGCTGCGCAAGCGCGCCCAGGAAAGCGGACGTGTCGAGGTCAATCTCGCCAAGCTCGACCAGATGTTCGATTATGCCCGCTCGGGAGTGTGCCGCCGCCGGATACTTCTCAACTACTTCAACGAACCGTCGGACTGCGACTGCGGCAACTGCGACGTCTGCATAACGCCACCGGTCAGGTTCAACGCGACCACTATAGCGCTCAAAGCAATCTCCGCCGCCATCCGCACCGGCGAGCAGGCCACCCTGCGGCAGCTCGCCGACATTCTGCGCGGAACGCCGGCGCCCGATATAGTCCGCGCCGGATTCGACCGCATCAAGACCTTCGGCAGCGGCCGCGACATGACAACACCGATGTGGATGTTCTATCTGACCCAGATGATTCAGATGGGGATTCTGTCGATAGCATGGAACGAAAACAACCGCGTCACAGTCACCGGCCAGGGACGCCGGCTGCTGCGCAGCGACGAGCGCGTAATGATGGTCGTCTACCGCGAGCCCGAACCGTCGAAGAAAACACCGCGAAGCTCAAAAACGACGACCGACAAGGCTCCGACAATGTTCAACCGGCTCAAGAGAATCCGCATGACACTGGCCACCATAGGCAAAGTGCCTCCGTATATAGTTTTCAGCGACAAGACTCTCCACGACATCGAACGCCGGCGTCCGCTGACACGCAGCGAATTTGCCGCTGTCGAGGGTGTCAGCGAATACAAGGCCAACCGCTATTGGCGTCCGTTCGTCAACGTGTTCCGCGCCGCCGAAGGCCTCGACGACCTATGACACAACTATTCGCCCCTTTATTCCGTTAAACAGAAAAAGCCACACAAGAAATTATGAAATCATCCACACCAAATCCCCTCGGCAAATTCATCCCCTCGCTTCTGATAGCCCTCTCGATCGTTATCCTCGGACTGTGCCTGAAGAGCGGAATCGACAACTTCACCTTCCGCGACCGAGAAGTGACGGTGCGCGGCCTGGCCGAGCGCCAGGTCATGGCCAACGAAGTAACATGGCCGATAACCTTCAATATAGCCGGCGACGATCTGACGACAATCTACGACAACGTCAGCCGCACCGACAGCATCATCGTCAGATTCCTGACCTCCAGCGGCATCACACGCGACGAAATCTCGGTTGCACCGCCGTCGACCTACAACGCCGCCGCCAACCAGTACGGCTCAAGCACTTTCAAATATAAATACTCTCTGGAATCGACCGTCACCGTCACTACAAAGAAAGTCGACAAAGTCAGAGAACTGCTCGGACGTCAGGCCGAGCTGCTTAAAGAGGGCGTGGCCTTCTCAAACTCTTATATCAACTACCGCTACACCGACCTCAACGCCATCAAGCCGGCCATGATCGAAGAAGCGACCAAAAACGCGCGCCTCGCCGCCGACAAGTTCGCCGCCGACTCCCACAGCAAGGTCGGCAAGATCAAGACAGCCAGCCAGGGCCAGTTCACTATCGACGACAGCGACTCGTCGACCCCGTGGCTGAAGAACGTCAGAGTGGTGTCAACTATCGTCTACTATATCGAAGACTAAATGATTGAACGCATTGTAATAGTCGATTCTGTCGATCCCGTATGTTTCTACGGCGTCAACAACAGCAACATGACGCTGATCCGCAACCTCTTCCCGAAGCTGCGCATCGCAGCCCGCGGCTCGGTGATAAAAGCCATCGGCGAAGAGGGGGAGACAGCCGACTTCGAACGCAAGGTCAAGGAACTCGAAGCCTACGCCGTCAAATATAACAAGCTGACCGAGGATGTCATCCTCGACATTGTCAAAGGTGACGCGCCGAAAGCTCTCAAAAGCGACGGAGTGATCATCTACGGCATCAACGGCAAGCCGATAGCGGGCCGGACGCCCAACCAGCAGCTTCTCGTCGACACATTCTCTAAAAACGACCTCACCTTCGCCCTCGGGCCGGCCGGAACGGGCAAGACCTACGTGGCTATAGCTCTGGCCGTCAGAGCGCTGAAAAACAAAGAGGTCAGGAAGATAATCCTGTCGCGCCCAGCAGTGGAGGCCGGCGAGAAACTCGGATTCCTCCCCGGCGACATGAAAGACAAGATCGACCCCTACCTCCAGCCGCTCTACGATGCTCTCGAAGACATGATTCCCGCCGTTAAGCTGAAAGAATATCTCGAGACTAACGTTATTCAGATCGCACCGCTCGCCTTCATGCGCGGCCGAACGCTCAACGACGCTGTCATAGTGCTCGACGAAGCCCAGAACACTACTACCCACCAGATTAAGATGTTCCTGACACGTCTCGGCATGAACGCCAAGATGATTGTGACCGGCGACGCCACCCAGATCGACCTGCCGCGTTCGGTCAACTCCGGTCTTATCCAGGCTCTGAAGATTCTGAAAGGGGTTCAGGGAATCGGTCTCGTAGAGTTCGGCAAGAAAGACATCGTGCGCCACGCCCTCGTGCAGCGCATCGTCGAGGCCTACGAGCGGTTCGACAGCGAACAGCGCTCTCAGCCCAAACCCGAAGAAACGGCCGGCGATGGCAAATGATTTCACCCTAAGCATCCTCGGATGCGGCTCGGCGGTGCCCACGCCGCTCCACAATCCGTCGTGCCAGATACTGAGCCGCCGCGGCTCGCTCTTCATGATCGACTGCGGCGAGGGCGCCCAGGCAATGATGCGGCGCATGAAGATACCGTTCAGCCGTCTGCGCCATATATTCATATCGCATCTCCACGGCGACCACCTTCTCGGCCTCCCCGGACTGCTCTCTACGCTGGCCCTCAACGACGTGCAGGGCACGGTGACAGTCCACATCTTCGAGCGCGGCGCCAATATGCTCCGCAACGTGCTCAACGTCATCAGCCGCGACATCCCATTCAACCTCGAGTGGAACCTCCTCGACCCCGACGGCGGCCAGCTGCTCGTCGATGCCGCAGGGCTTACCGTAAGCTCTTTTCCGCTCTATCACCGCGTTCCCTGCGTAGGGTTCCGATTTACCGAGCAGCCCAAACCGCGCCATCTGCGCGGCGACATGGCCAACTTCCTCGGCATACCGCCCTACCGGCGCGAGGCCATACGCCTCGGCGCCGACTTCGTCAGGCCCGACGGCACCGTCGTTCCCAACGGAGAACTGACCACGCCGCCCGACCCGAGCCTGTCGTATGCCTATTGCAGCGACACTATGGCCGACAGCCGTATCGTCCCCGCCATAGAAGGCGTGACAACCCTTTACCACGAAGCGACCTACGGCTCGGAATTGGCCGCGAAAGCCCGTGAGCGCGGCCACTCGACAGCAACAGAGGCAGGCGAAATCGCCCGCCTCGCCGGAGCGCAGAATCTCATCATAGGCCACTACTCGAAGCGCTACACCGACCTCACAGCCCTCACAGCCGAAGCCCGCGAAGCCTTCGGCGGCCATGTCCTCGCCGCCACCGAGGGCCAGACCCTCGACCTGGCCACCGCCC
>DBGBEM010000266.1:0-4611 GCA_048477235.1 Muribaculaceae bacterium
ATATCAGGCAGTTCAATGCGGGAGGCCACGCGTCGACCCCGCGGCGCGCCCCTCTGCTGCGGATGCCGGCCGAAGCTCCGGCAAATGCCGTGGAAGTACCTTTCACACATATTTTGGGCAAAGGATGCCCGGAAGCCGCCAACTACACCGAAATAAACTCCAACGGCGACAACCGTAAATGGATCTACACCACATCGAACGGATATGCCGCTCTGATGGTGCCGAACGACGCCAATGTCGACGCCAACGACGACTGGCTCATCACCGTGCCCGTCCACATCAAGCCCGGCAACTATGTTCTCTCTTTCGAGGTCGGCATTATGGGTTCGGGAGCACCTAACGTCGAACTCGCGGCTAAGATGGGCACTGCCCCTACTGTGGACGGCATGACAGTCGAGGTTGCTCCGCGCACGGTCTATAAAGAGAAGGATTTCGTCAAACAGGAGTTCAACGTCGCCGTCGGAGAAGAGAATTATTATTATTTCGGATTCCACGGCACAACGACAAAAGATCAGAAAGGAACGATCAAGCTGCGCAATGTCGGTGTGCGCGAAGGCTCGGTAACGCCCCCGGTAGTTGTCGACCCGCCCGCCGCCGGCACTCTGACGTGGACTCTCGCCCCCAAGGGGGAGCTCAAAGCTACAGTTGTCTACACCGCTCCGACTAAGACCAGAAGCGGTGCCGACCTTGCCGAGATAACCAAGGTGGAGATCACCTCGCGCTGGGGCGTCGACAAGTTCACTTACGACAATGTCAAACCGGGGCAGGTTATAACGCTCGAAAATGTCGAGATGTATGCCGGCATAAACAACCGGTTCACCGGAGTGGCGTATGTCGGCGACAAAGCCGGCGATATGGTCGAGCACAAGAGTATATTCTGCGGGCCTGACACACCGCTGGCTCCCGGCGACGTGCGCCTGAATGTCTCCGACGACTATAAGAAGGCTACCCTTTCGTGGACGGCGCCCGGCGAAGTCGGCGAAAACGGCGGATATGTCGACACCGATAATCTCACATATTATATTTTCGATGCCTTCGGTAATTATTACGATCCCGCTGTCGCCACAACCGGAGAAACCTCTTATGAGTTCGATTATTCCGATCTTACCGGTCAGGATTTCTTCGCCTATCAGGTAACAGCCGGCTTCGGTGAGAGATATTCGCTCGACTGCTCGTCGAATATCGCCACCGTCGGACAGCCCGGCGCACTTCCCTTCACTGAATCATTCACCGACGGCCGCTACGACGGTTTATGGCTGATCGACCCGGCCACTACAGGTTCATCGACACAGATGTACGGCACTGTCGACGATGACTATTTCGCGTCGCTGATCGACCCCGACGACCCCGATGCGCCTACACCGCTGACATCCCACGACGGCGACAACGGCTTCTATTACTGGCTGCCGGTTGAGAAAGACGCAATGTTCGGGCTCGTCAGTCTGCGCACCGACATCTCGCAAGCCTCTGAACCCGTTCTTGAATTCTGGTATCAGGGACAGGGAAGCACAATAGAAGTTCTCGCTGCCGGAGGCACCAAAGCGCTTGCCGTCATAAAGACAATTGATCTGCAGGCAGCCCCGACAACCCGATGGACGCAGGCACGCATTCCGCTCGACGCTCTTAAAGCCGACGGAGCGGTGCAGTTTGAGCTTCGCCTGACCGCCACACACAACGACGATGACCACACATGGAGCGTTCCATTCGACAATATCCGTGTGCGCGACCTCGCCGCCTGCGAACTGCGCATCGTCAGCGCCTCATGTCCCGAATTATCGGTGCCCGGCGATAAACTGTCAATGAAAGCCCATATCGAGAATCTCGGAACCGAAGCCGCCAGATCGGCCAAAGTTCAACTGAAAGTCAATGGGAACATTATCAAGACTGTCGAGCTCGGCGACCTCCCCGCCAACGCCTTCGGAGATGCCGTTTTCGAATATACAGTTCCTCTCGATGCATCCGACAGACTGACCGTAGCGATCGAAGCTGTAATCGACGGCGAAGCTACACCTGCCGACAATATTGCCGTATTCGACGTAACAGTCAGGCGCAAACCCTTCGCAGCCCCCACAGGACTTACCGCGACTGCCGACGGGCGCAATGTCGCTCTGGTCTGGGACGAACCTGTCAACGAACTTGGCAAGACCGCTGTTGTCACCGATGATTTCGAAAGCGAAGACTACACTCCGATGTCTATCAGCGGCGCCGGAGAATGGACTGTCTACGACGGCGACGGACTTCGCACCTACAACGTGTTCCGCGAATACAACAACCCGTATCAGACTGCCCCGATGGCCTTCCAGCTCTTCAACCGCGAAATCGCAGAAGTACCCGAAAGCTATTATCTCGATGCCGAACCCTACAGCGGTGACTCTTTCATGATGGGTGTAAGCGGTGCCGAAGGCCAGAACGACAACTGGCTAATCTCGCCCGTCCTGTCGGCTAAAGAACAGACTGTAAAATTCATGGCCAAGAGCTTCACGGTAGCGTGGCCCGAGACGTTCAGGGTGTTCTATTCGACAACAGGCAACAGACATGAGGACTTCGTGAATGAAGTGACCGCAGTCAATGGCCTACCGGAAAACCGCGAGGTTCCCGAAGACTGGACTGAATTCTCTTTCACTCTTCCCGAAGGGGCGACATACTTCGCCATCAACCACGACAGCTACGACACACTGGCTCTCTTCGTCGATGACGTCACCTATGAGCCTGCGCCCGAGATTCCCGCCGATCTCGCTGTCGAAGGATACCACATTTTCCGTGACGGCGTTCAGCTGACTGCCGAGCCTGTCAAAGCTACCGTCTACACCGATTCGCCTCTGGCCGACGATGCCCCTGACGGAGACTATTCATTCAGCTACACGGTAGTGCCGGTCTACAACTACGGCCCGGGCCATGTCAGCGAAGCCGCCACCGTCAGCCTCACGCTTGCCGGTCTCAGCGGAAATATATCCATCCCGACAGTCGCACCGGCCTATTACGACCTCATGGGGCGCCGTATCGGCAAACCTGAATCGGGAATTTTCATCCGCATAACCGACGGCAAAGCCGAAAAAGTTGTCGTCGACTGAACCCTTAATTTATCATGCCGGGGCCGCGCTCTTCTACGGGCGCGGCCCTTTTTTACCTGACAGATGAAAAATAGCTGCCGTACTGTCACTTTCCTGCGGGAACGTGCGTCATACTTATGACAACTAAAGCCCAAATGAAAGTAATAATCACTTCTCTGGCAGCCGCGCTCTGCCCACTTTTCGCAATGTCTCAGACAGAACCGGCCGACACGGTTTCGGCTCATGAATTGCATGAGGTTGTAATTCAGGCACCGAAGGTTATCCGAAAGGCCGATATGGATGTCTACCATCCGTCGAAAAGCGCCGTCGAAAATTCCAGAAACGGAATGCAGCTTCTCAACAACCTCATGATTCCGGCGCTTACGGTCAACGATGCACTCGGAACCATTCAGGCGTCGGGAGAATCTGTTCAGGTGCGCATAAACGGCCGTGAATCGACGATCGAACAAGTAAGGGCACTCTTGCCCGAGACAATCAGACGGGTTGAATGGATCGACAATCCGGGGCTGCGCTACGGCGCAGCGAACCACGTAGTGAATTTCATTGTGGCAAACCCGACGGCGGGTGGATCGCTGATGACCTCGGCGAGGCCGGCACTCAACGTCGCATGGGGAAACTATATGGCCGACGTCAAACTCAACAATGGCAGATCGCAATGGGAGGCCGGTGCCAATTTCAAGCTGACAAATAAAATCAGAACCTACCGCGATTATAGCGAGACATTCACCTATCCCGACGGCACCTCTCTGACCCGCGACGAAACACCGCGCGGAGGCTCGCTCGACAACAGTTCTCTGGGCGCATGGATTTCCTATAACTATGTTAAGCCCGACACCACGGTTTTCATCGCCGAGATAAACCTGAACCGGAATCTGACAGACAAATGGCTATACCGGGGAATTCTCAAACTCAGCGACGGCTCTGACGACATTCTGCTGACCGATTCTCACGGCAACAAGGGCCAGACTCCATCTCTGTCGCTTTATCTGCAACAGTCTGTTGGACACGGACAGATGATCATAGCCAATTTCAGCGGCTCATTCTATTTCGGGCGCTCATATTCCGACTATCAGGAGCGACTTAACAACGCAACAGTCTATCTGACCGACATCCACACCAATATCCGGGACCGCAATCAGGCCTACGCATTAGAGACCGACTATATCCGGAACTGGCGTAACGGGCGCCTCACCGCCGGAGCGTCATACACCGCCAACCGCAACCGCTCGAAATACGAGAGTCTCGGCGGGGAGCTGTTCCACCAGCGGCAAGACAAGGTCTATCTCTTCGCCGAATATTTCCACCGTTTCGGAAAATGGACCGCTACGGCCGGTATGGGCGTTCAATATACCGACTTCTTTTTCATAGAATCGAACCGCGGAACCCATTCCTGGAACCCGCGCCCGCAGGCGACTGTCACTTATTCGCTGAATGCGAACCACAACTTCAGGCTCAATTTCACGTCATGGCAGTCCACCCCTTCGCTTGCCGAAACAAATATCGTTCCCCAGCAGCTCGACAGCTTCCAGTGGCGCGTCGG
>DBGBEM010000267.1:0-2127 GCA_048477235.1 Muribaculaceae bacterium
GATGGAGGTCAGCCACGTCATACGCGGCGAGGAATGGCTCCCGTCGGCCCCGCTCCACTTCCTTCTCTACGAAGCTTTCGGCTGGAGCGACACCCGCCCCGAGTTCGTCCACCTTCCGCTTCTGCTCAAGCCCGACGGCAAAGGCAAGCTCAGCAAGCGCGACGGTGACCGCCTCGGCTTCCCGGTGTTCCCGCTCGACTGGCGCGACCCTCAGAGCGGCGATCTCACCCACGGCTACCGCGAGGGGGGCTATCTGCCCGAGGCCGTGGTCAACTTTCTGGCGCTGCTCGGATGGAACCCGGGCGACGACACCGAGCTGATGGACATGGACGAGCTTATCAAGCGTTTCTCGATAGAACACTGCTCGCGTTCGGGCGCCAAATTCGCATACGAGAAAGGGCGCTGGTTCAACCACGAATATATCCAGAAACTCGACCCTGAACGCCTGACCGACCTCTTCACCGACGTTCTGAAAAACCATGGCGTCGACACCGGCAGATTCTCGCGCGACTATATAGGCCGAGCCGCCGCGATGGTCAAAGACCGCGTCAGCTTCATCGAGGAGCTGTGGGCCAACGCCCGCTTCTTCTTCGAGGCGCCGACAGAATATGAGGCAAAATCCGTCAAAAAGCGCTGGACTCCCGACATGCCCCGGCACATGAAGGACCTTATCGGACAGCTTCGCGCCCTCCCCACCCTCGAATCGAAAAAAGCCGAAGAGATTATTCTCGGCTGGATAAAGGAGAACGGCCTCCACATGGGCAACGTCATGAACGCGTGGCGCCTGGCCGTTGTCGGCGAATGCAAAGGCCCCCACATGTTCGACATTCTTGAACTGATGGGCACCGACGAAAACATCGCCCGCATCGAGGCCGCAATCGAACGAATCGAACCCAAGCAGGCTTGACACCGCTCTACGACATAGGCATACGCCTCTACGGCACAGCCATAGCACTCGCCTCGATAGGCCATACCAAGGCGCGGAAGATTATCAAGGGTCGGCGCCAGACCGAGCGCTATCTGCGGTCGCACGTGGCGTCGAAGCGCGGGCCGTGGGTATGGATCCACGCCGCTTCGCTCGGAGAGTTCGAGCAGGGGCGTCCTCTGATCGAGCGCATCAAGGCGGAGCGGCCCGAGACAAAGATTCTGCTGACATTTTTCTCGCCGAGCGGCTACGAGGTCCGGCGCGACTACCGTCTGGCCGACGCCGTCTGCTATCTTCCGCTCGACACCCGGGCCCACGCCGCACGATTCCTCGACATCGTGAAGCCGTCGAAAGCGATATTCGTCAAATATGAATTCTGGGGCAATTTCCTCGGCGAGCTCCATCGCCGTGGAATACCGACCTATATAATATCGGCCATATTCCGCCCGACACAGATATTTTTCCGCCGCTACGGCTCGGCAATGCGCAACATACTGAGCTGTTTCACGCGCCTTTACGTTCAGGACGAAGCCTCGCGCAAACTTCTCGCAGGAATCGGCATAGACAATGTCACCGTAGCCGGCGACACACGATTCGACCGTGTAACGTCGATAATGCGGTCGGCCGTAGACCTGCCCCTGATCGACCGTTTCAATTCGAACGCCGACGTAACCCTCATTGCGGGCAGCAGCTGGCCGGCCGACGAAGACATCCTCATTGACTGGCTCGCGCGTCATAAGGATGTAAAAGCGATTTTCGCGCCCCACGAATTTGACCGCGCGCGGCTCCACGCCCTCGAAGCACGGCTGAGCGCCTTAGGCGACACACGCTGCCTGAGCGAGATAAACGAGGCCGGACGCGACCCTGCCACGTTACGCTATATCATTGTCGACAGTTTCGGACTGCTCGCGGCCCTCTACCGCAAGGGAACAATAGCTTATATCGGGGGCGGCCTCGGCGCCGGAATCCACAACCTCAACGAAGCGGCGGCCTACGGCATCCCCGTAGTGTTCGGGCCGCGCCACGAGAAATTCAAAGAGGCAGCCGACCTCATAAAGGCAGGCGGAGGCTTCGATTTCGACGACGCGGCAACGTTCGACACCGTCATGACGCGCCTTGTCGCCGACAAAGAGCTGCGCCGGCGCGCCGGCGCGGCAGCCGGCAAATATATCGCCGACAGTATCGGCGCCACCGACAGAATA
>DBGBEM010000268.1:0-2005 GCA_048477235.1 Muribaculaceae bacterium
GTCGAAATACTTGATGTTCTTGCCCGAGAACTTCTCGCGCTGGCTGAGGTCGAAATTCGTGCGCGAGTGGATTCCCTCGACCTCCTTGAATCCGAACGGCATCTGAAACTCGATGTCGGTTGCGGCGTTGGCGTAGTGGGCCAGCTTCTCGTGGTCGTGGAAACGATATTTCTCGTCGCCGAGTCCGAGGGCCTTGTGCCAGCGCAGGCGGCGTTCTTTCCATGTCCTGAACCATTCGAGCTCTGTGCCGGGGCGGCAGAAGAACTGCATCTCCATCTGCTCGAACTCTCTCATTCTGAATATGAACTGGCGGGCCACGATCTCATTGCGGAAAGCCTTTCCTATCTGGGCGATGCCGAAAGGAACGCGCATACGGCCGGTCTTCTGGACATTCAGATAGTTCACGAAAATACCCTGAGCCGTTTCGGGACGCAGATAGACGGTCATCGCGCCGTCGGCCGTCGAGCCCATCTCGGTTTTGAACATGAGGTTGAACTGGCGCACGTCGGTCCAGTTCTTCGTGCCTGAGATCGGACAGACGATCTCTTCGTCGACAATGATTGCGCGTAGCTCGGCGAGATCATTGGCGTTCATGGCGTTGGCGAAGCGTTCGTGGAGGGCGTCGCGGTGGGCCTTGATCTCAAGCACACGGCCGTTGGTGGCGAGGAACTGGGCCTCGTCGAAAGCCTCTTTGAAGCGCTTGCGCCCCTTTGCAACCTCCTTGGCGATCTTGTCGTCGAGTTTGGCGATCTGGTCTTCGATGAGCACGTCGGCGCGGTAGCGCTTCTTCGAGTCGCGGTTGTCGATCAGAGGATCGTTGAAAGCGTCGACATGGCCGCTGGCTTTCCAGATTGTGGGGTGCATGAAGATAGCCGAGTCGATGCCGACGATATTCTCGTGGAGCAGCGTCATTGCTTCCCACCAATAGCGTTTGATATTATTCTTGAGCTCGACGCCGTTCTGGCCGTAGTCGTAGACAGCGGCGAGGCCGTCGTAGATTTCCGACGAGGGGAACACGAAGCCGTATTCCTTGGCGTGAGACACTATTTTCTTAAAGACTTCGTCTTGAGTTGCCATAACAGGGATTGATTTGTTTAGCGAATAATGATGCAAAGATAGCGATTTTTCAGCAAACAACAGCGCGGAAGCCCAAAATGTCGGCAAAAAAGTCTATCTTTGCAGTCTGAATCAACTATAAGATTATGAGCGATCAGAGATATGACCTGCGCGGTGTGTCGGCCTCGAAAGAGGATGTCCACAACGCTATCAAGAATGTCGACAAGGGGCTATACCCCAAAGCTTTCTGCAAGATTATCCCCGATATTCTCGGCGGAGATCCCGAGTGGTGTAACATTATGCATGCCGACGGCGCCGGCACGAAATCGAGCCTCGCCTACGCCTACTGGCGCGAGACGGGCGACCTCAGCGTGTGGCGCGGCATAGCCCAGGACGCCCTGGTCATGAACCTCGACGACCTCCTGTGTGTCGGCGCGACCGACAACATCCTCGTATCGTCGACAATCGGGCGTAACAAGATGCTCGTTCCCGGCGAGGTCATAGCCGCCATAATCAACGGCACAGAGGAACTCCTTGCCGGCCTGCGCGACATGGGAATCTCAATCTACTCGACGGGCGGCGAGACAGCCGATGTCGGCGACCTCGTGCGCACGATCATCGTCGATTCAACCGTCACCTGCCGTATGCGCCGGGACGACGTCGTCAACAACGCCGACATCGCCGCGGGCGACGTCATCGTAGGCCTCGCCAGCGACGGACAGGCCACCTACGAAACCTTCTGGAACGGCGGCATGGGCAGCAACGGCCTGACCTCGGCGCGCCACGACGTCTTCTGCAAGGCTGTCGGCGAGCGCTATCCCCAGACGTTCGACCCCGCCGTGCCCTCCGACCTCGTCTATTCAGGCTCGATGGAGCTGACCCAGGCTGTCGAAGGCTCGCCTGTCGACGCCGGTAAGCTCGTCCTCTCCCCCACCCGCACCTATGCCCC
>DBGBEM010000269.1:0-10848 GCA_048477235.1 Muribaculaceae bacterium
GGGTAACGGAATACGCTCTGACGCGCTTCAACGAAGGGAAAGCCTTCAATGTTTTCGACCGTGGTTCGAACACGTTCTCTGAATTTCTGTCGTTTTTCAAGACTCTGTTCAACGAGACTTTCGAAGAAAATATCGACAAGATGCTTCGATGGCTCTCTGACCCGTCGCGGATAAAACGATTCCGCGATGGTCTGACCTCACGGGCCGACAACCTTGTCGAAGCCGCCGGATCAGCATCGCGGAAAGCTCTTCGGACAGCGTCGGGACACGAACAGTTAATTTCGGCCAACGCGTTCAAGCTTCTCAACTTCTGGGCCGGGGCGACACCGTCGAACTTGCCGGGACTTAAACTCAATCAGACCGAACAGAATCCGGCCAAAGCTTTCAAAGGCAAAACAGAGCCGCCTGCGATGCTCGTGGCCGACATCAGCGAAGCCTTCAGTGCGATAGTTGAGGCGAAAAAGATGTGGGAACTGCTCAATAAAATGAGCGTCAACGTCTATGCCATGGGGCTTATAGGCAACGTAACCGACTCCATCCACAAAATTCTCGAGCAGAACAACTTACTTCTTCTCAAAGACACCAACTCGGTTCTCCACCACATTATCGCCGACAACGATTCGCCGTTCATATTCGAGCGGCTGAACCAGTATTACCACCATTTCCTTATCGATGAGTTTCAGGACACCTCGCGCCTCCAGTGGGAAAACCTCAGCAAGCTCATTGCAGAGAGCGTCAGTTTCGGCAACGAAAGCCTCATCATCGGCGACGAGAAACAATGTATCTACCGTTTCCGCAACAGCGACCCTACCCTGCTGACAAACATTGCCGGTGACTTTCCGGGGAACACAGCCATTACAGGCAACGACGTGGCCGGAAACACAAACTGGCGCAGTGCCGCCGACATTGTCAGATTCAACAATGCTCTTTTCAAGTCGATGGCCGAAGCCGCAGGTCTGGGCGACATTTACGCCAATGTCGTTCAGAGCGTGGCGCCGAAGCGCCGTGATCTTCAGGGATATGTGCGCATTGCCGACCTGAGGGTCACACTCGGCACGAAAGCCACCTCCGAGGAATTCATAGCCCGATCATTCGAGACAACCATCGGAGAAATCAGGCGCCAGCTGCGCGCCGGTTATCGCGGAGGTGAGATCGCAGTGCTGTTCCGCACGAACGACACCGCCCGCAGCTTTATCGAGACATTGCTGCCCGTGCTGTCGTCCGACCCCGATTTCAAAGGCGTAAAAATCTCCAGCGACGAAGCACTCGCGCTGAAGAACTCTCCGGCGGTCAGAGTTGTGATGAGCATCCTGAAAACCATGACGGCGTCGGATTTCGTCACCTCCGACAGGAATGTGTCGATGCGTGAGATTGCCGTGCTGAACAAAGACTATGAAGAAGAATGCGCAGCCGGCCATCCTGTCAGCGAGGCCTTTGCCCATGCTGTCGGAAATCATGTGCGCCGCCGGCGTGAACGTGCCGAAAATCCAGAAGCGGCTGTTGATCCGGCGCCGGTGAATCTCGGCAAAGGAAACTCGCTGCCGTCGGTTGTCAGAAATATTATAGCGTCGCTCTCCGAAGAACAGCGCGTCAACCAGAACGCATATCTCACATCTCTTCTCGATCTGGCGATCGACCACAGCGAGAAAACCGGCGAAGGCGACATAGCGTCGTTTGTCAGCTGGTGGGAAAATTATGGGAACAGAACGGCAATGGTCGATACCGACGCCGACCCCGACGCAATCTGCGTCATGACTATCCATAAATCGAAGGGACTTGAATTCCCCTGTGTCCATATTCCCTATATCGACAAAAAGAACCGCGAACGCCTCCGTTGGTTCAGGACTCCGAAAATCGAAGGCATCGACGATGACGACCGCCCTGAGCTGGTTCCTCTTATCCCGTCGAAAGCAATGCTCGGCACCCCCTTTGACGAACAATACCGCATATATGACCGAGAGATATTGTCCGACATGATCAACGTTCTTTACGTAGCTTTCACAAGGGCCGGACGCGAGCTATGCGTCAATATCGGAGCAAAAGGGGGTAACGGAACTTCGCTCGTCGAGAATGCGCTCGAACTCGGCGGCTTCGTCGCCGATGCCGCCACAGGCAATATCATCGCAGGAGCGCCAACCTCGCCGGTCCGCGAAAAAAGCAAGCGCAGCGTTCTCGAGCCCGTCGAGTCGTTTTTCATTGATCCGATAGGCCCTGCCACGGAAAATCGCGATATATGGGCCGGCGTCATCCTCGACGACGACGAATCGCCTTCGGAGAGCTACAGCGAGCGCTTCATCGCCCTTCTGCGAAACCGGCGCAGCGCTTCGGCAATCGGCAAGGAGATAAGGCGGCTTGCCGCACAGCATTTCATCGACAGCGCCACCGCCGACAGGCTCTCGGCCGATATTTCCTCGGCGCTGGCTGACTCGACCGTGGCGCAATGGTACGACTCAGGCTCTTCAGTGACTTGCCGTGCGGCCGTCAACTTCGAGAATGGCGGTTTATGGCTCATCGACAGGCTTGTTGCTCTGCCGGGAGGCGACATACATGCCGTTGAGATTGTCGACGATCCCGACCGCTATCCCGACACTCCGTCGAAGCGCCAACGTCTCCACCGGCTGACAGCAGCCGTGCGTTCGGCTCTCGACGACGCCGAAGCAAAGCGTGTCACGGCGTGGCTTTGGACTCCGGGCCATCCTCCTGTCCGGCTGTAGACGCGGCTTTGTCAGCTCCGGCAAACAACTTCGAAAGATAGCGTTCGCGAAGGCGTTCCATCAACTCCCAGAAGTTCGGCACAAAAAGCGTTCCGACAATGGCGTTGACTGCCATACCGAACACGACTGCCGTTCCGAGCGACACACGACTCGCAGCACCGGCACCGGTCGCGAACAACATCGGCATGACGCCGAAAACGAAAGCGAGAGCGGTCATCATGATCGGCCGGAATCGGATTTTGCCGGCGTCGAGTGCAGCCTGCCTTATGTCATTGCCGGCCGAACGGAAATCGCGGGCATATTCAACAATAAGAATAGCGTTTTTGGCTGCGAGGCCCAACAGAAGTATAATACCGATCTGAGTGTAGATACTGATGCTCTGACTGAGGAATATGCAGCCCATCACCGTTCCAAGCAGGGCCGTCGGCATTGCCATAATCACGGCCACGGGATCAGTCCAGCTCTCATATTGTGCGGCCAGCACAAGCAGAGTCATCACTATGGCGAAGATCAGCACAAGCGAGATCGTAGTTCCGCTCTGCGTCTCCTGATATGCTTCGCCGGTCCAGGCGTAGTTATAGTTCTCGCCGGCTACCTCTCTGACGAGATTCTCCATCTCTTCGATTCCTTCGCTCGAACTGACGCCATGGGCCGGAGTAGCGGTTATACCGGCCGTCTCATACATATTATAGCGGCTGACAACGCTCTGGCCAAGCTCGGAGTCGGTCGAGGAGAACGCCGAGAACGGCACCATCTCTCCGTCGGCATTCCTGACGCTGAGCTTCATTATGTCGCCGATGAACGCGCGTGAGCTTCCCTGAGCCTGAAGATTGACCTGATAGACCCGTCCGAACTCAACGAAGTCGTTGACATAGTCTCCGCCCATATAGGCCGAGATAGTGCTGACAACATCGGCCATCTGAAGATTCTCCATCTCAAGCTTGTTGCGGTCGATATTGAGCCTGTATTGCGGCACATCGCCCTGATACAGCGACGTGACCGACGAGAAGACTTTGTCGGTGGCACCGCGCGCGAGTATTTCTTTCACGACCTGCGCCATCTCTTTCGAGCCGCGGCTGTTGATGTCGAGAAGCTGCAGCGAAAGGCCTGATGTCATGCCAAGACCGGGAATAGCGGGAGGACTGAGATTGAAGATGACAGCCTCCTGTTCGGAATTTCCGGCTATATTGGCCTCACGAACCAGAGCTTCAGCTTTCTCCGATGCTTTCTTGCGGTCGGCCCACGGCTTCAGAACAACGAACATCGAGCCGTAATTACTGCCCGAACCGCCTCCCATGAACGACATTCCGCTGATCGCCATTACGTCGGCGACTTCGGGCATCGAGTCAATCATGGCCGAATAGCGGTCGACAACGCGCTGCGTGCGCTCGAGGGAGGCACCGTCGGGAAGCTGGATGCTGCTTATGAAATAGCCCATATCCTCTTCGGGGACATAGCTCGTCGGCCATTTCATGAAGCCCCAGAACGCGGCTACCGTCAGAGCCAGATATATCCCGAGAGCGACCCACGGTTTCTTCAGCAGGCGACCGACAAGCCCGACGTAATAATTGAGCGTCGCTCCGAAACCTTTCTCAAACCAGCGGTAGATGAAGAATTTCGCCGGTTTCTTCTTGCGCAGAAACAGGGCACACATCGCCGGGGTGAAAGTCAGGGCGTTGAATCCCGAGAAGGCTGTCGACACAGCGATTGTGAGTGCGAACTGTTTATAGAGCTGTCCGGTTATGCCGCTGATGAATGCCGTAGGGATGAAAACCGACAGCAGCACAAGCACCTCGCCAATGACCGGCCCCTGAAGTTCCTGCATAGCCTTCTCGGCGGCCTGACGCGGCGTCAGTTTCCCCTCATCGACCAGTCGGGAACAGTCTTCGACAACCACTATCGCGTCATCGACCACTATTGCAATAGCGAGAACAAGACCGAAAAGCGTCAGTGTGTTCAGAGTGAATCCCAACAGCTTCATGACGGCGAAAGTCGCAATCAGCGAAACCGGAATAGTTATCATCGGTATGATTACTGCGCGCCAGTTCTGGAGGAACAGCAGAATGACGATCATGACAATCAGCGTTGTCTCGACAAAGGTGACCAACACCTCGTCGATAGAGGCTGTGACAAACTCCGTAGTATCGAGCACAACATCATACTCGACTCCGGGCGGAAAATTCTGGGCGAGCTGCTCAAGCCGGTCGCGCGCCGCATTGGCAACACTGAGGGCATTGGCGCCCGGCAACTGATAGATTCCCATGAGCGCACATTCATGGCCCGACACTTTCGAGACAGTGCCGTACTGCTGGCTGCCGAGATCTATCCGCGCAACATCCTTAAGGCGCAGCATAGCCCCGTCGGGGCCAGATTTGACAATGATGTTTCCGAATTCCTCGGCGGTGCGCAGGCGTCCGAGAGCTGTGACGGTATATTGGAACGCCTCCGGCCCCGACTGCGGCGCCGAACCTACACTACCGGCCGAAACCTGAAGATTCTGTCCCTGAATGGCCTCTATGACATCATTAGGGGTCAGATTGCGGATTCTCATTTCTTCGGGATCGAGCCATATCCTCATCGAATATGCGCCGGCGCCGAACGCGTCGACCTGACCGACACCGTCGACGCGCGAAAGCTCGTCGACAAGATGCAGCTTGGCATAGTTTGTCAGATAGAGGGCGTCGTAACGGCCGGGATCGTCGCTCTCCAGAGCAACGAAGAGAATGATATTGCTCGAACGCGACATAACCTGAACCCCTTGTTCGCGAACCGACGACGGCAGAGTGGCCTCGGCCATCGAAATACGGTTCTGAACCTTGACGACTGCCATATCGACATCAGTGCCCTGCTCGAAGGTTATTGTCAGCATATACGATCCGTCGCTGCTCGAGTTCGAGCTCATATACATCATCCCCTCCACGCCGTTGACCTGTTCCTCGATCGGAACACCGACAGTTTCGGCCACTGTCGAGGCGTCGGCGCCGGGATAATTGGCGGAGACCATAACCGTCGGAGGTGTGATTTCGGGGTACTGTGCGACCGGCAGTGTCTTGACGGTTATAAGCCCCACGATAATCATCAGAATCGCCAGCACCGTGGCGAAAATCGGCCTTGTTATAAAGAACTTCGAGAACACGGGAGTAAGACTTTACGGGGTGAGTTATTTTGTTAAGACGGGGCGTATGGCCATTCCGTCGCGCACCTTAAGCAGCGCACGGGTCACATAGCACGTCGAGGGCGTTATCCCCGAGGTTACGATGCGTAACGTATCGTCGTAAAGTTCCCCGACCTTGACCGGGGTATAGACGACGCGGTCGCTGTCGTTCACCGTATAGAGATAGCGTCCGAGCTGGTCGGTTCCGAGCGAGGCGTCTTTGACAAGCATGGCGTGGGATACGATCTCTGACGGCACGAGAACGTCGACATACATTCCGTCGCGCAACTCCCCGTAGGGGTTGTCGACGACAGCGCGCATCTGAAGGGTTCCCGTCCCGGTGTTGACATCGGGAGCGAGATATGTCAGAATTCCCCGGTAGCTGTGGGGCAACCGCTCTTCAAACTGAAGGACGACTGTCTTCATCACCGTATCATTGTCGAGCGCCATCTGCGAGAGCATTCTCTCATGGGCGGCATCTTCGACATTGAACACGGCCTTCAGCTTCGAATCGTCATAGATAGTCGCAAGCGTAACAGGCGCTCCTTCCCCTCCGACAAAGTTGCCGACCGACAATGTCGACGCAGTGATTCTTCCGCTCATCGGCGCCCTGACGGTGCAATACCCGAGATTAGTCTGTGCGGACGACAGCGCGGCCCGCGCATTCTCTATCGCCGCCGCAGCCTGATCCATCGCGCTCTTGGCCTGACTGACCTCCATCTGGCTGACGGCATCGCTTTCGAGAGCCTTCTTGACAGCATTGTAATGGCTCGACGCATAGTCATATTCGCTGCGGGCCGTCGCAAGCTGGGCCGACGCCTGAGCAACCCTGTCGCGATAGATTGTCGGATCGATAGTGAACAGAACCTGTCCTTTCGAAACCATATCGCCCTCCTTGAAATTTCTTCCTGTCAGATTTCCCGACACGCGGGCCACTACGTCGACTGTCTTGTCGGCTTTCAGGAATCCCGGATAGGTCTGATGAATCATAACCGAATCGGTCGTGACCTGTGCGACGTCGATGGCCGGAATTTCGGAATCGGAATCCGACTTTGCGCTATGGCGACAGCCTGCTGCGAGAAGTGCCGTAGCTGCGGCTGCGATAATATAATATCGTTTCATACTGTTTGAATGAGCGGAGATTAATCGTTGAGCTGAGAGATGTCCCACCCTCCCCCGAGGGCTTCGTAGAGTGTCACGAGCGACCGCAGTGCCTTTGCGCGCGCTTCGAGCCACGAGTTTGTCGAGCTGAGATAATTTATCTGCGCCTCCGTTACGTCGGTTATGGCTGTCAGACCGCCGCGATAGAGGTCGACCGACAGGTCGACAGCCTCCTTGCTTTCGGCCATCACACGGGCGTATGCGTCGATCTGGCGCAGCGACGCCGAATAGCTGTTTATAGCGTTGTTGACATCGGCCACCGCACCGACAACAGCCAGATTATAGCTGTCGACAGCCGCTTCCATCGCGGCGCGCGCGTCGGCAACGGCCGCACGGCGCCCGAATCCGTCGAAGACAGTCCAGCTCAGCGTCGGGGCCACGGCGTAGGTGAACGAATTGTTCGAAAAGAGATCGCCGATATTATGCGCCGAAGTCCCTACCGAACCTTCTATGGAAAGAGTCGGCAGATAGTCCTTTCGGGCTATGCCCACAGAGCGGGCGGCGGCGGCGACCTCCGCTTCGGCAGCCGCGAGATCGGGACGGCGGCGCAGCAGATCGGCCGGAACCTTCCTCGCTATGAGTATTCTTGCCTCGGGAAGAGCCGCATCCTGCTCAAGACGCTCATTGACGGTTCCCGGAATCTCGCCCAGAAGAATCGTCAGCGCGTTATAAGCGGCCGCTATCGACGAGTCGAGCCCGGGCATCGTGGCCAGTGTCGAATAATAGACCGTAGCCTGCTGTGCGACCATCAGCTTCGAGCCGAGACCGGCCTCATAGCGCGCCTTGGCCATGTCGAGCACTTTCTGCTGCGACTTCAGATGCTCGTTGGCGACGGTGCGCTCTGCCTGAAGCAGGCGCAGATTGATATAGGCCGTTGCTATCGCAGCGCTGACGCTCAGACGCGTGGCGTCGAGCTCGGCCCGCGAGGCTCGGAACGAAGCCTTGCTGCGGTCGACCCGTGCCGTGATCTTTCCGAAAACGTCGATCTGCCAGTTAAGGTCGACACCCAGTCCGAAATATCCGGTCGTAGTCGCATCGACATCTCTACCCCTGATCGCTCCCGACTCGCGCGAGCGCGTATAGCCGGCGCTGACGCTCAGCGTCGGATAATAACCGGCGCGGGCGGCGTCGATGGCGGCGCGCGCCTGAGCCAGACGGGCCACGGAGCTCATGACATCGTAGTTATGGTCAAGGCCAACGGCAACAAGAGTGTCGAGCAGCGGATCGTTGAAACCGCGCCACCATTGCGAGTCGTCAAACGAAAATTCAGCGGAACCGACAGGGGCAACCAATGGTGAATGCGCCAGCGAATCGGCCGTCAGCATGCCCGGCTCCGAGGCGCTGCTCCCCGAAGATATGCAGAAAGCCATGCCGACAGCCGTAACCAGTCGTGAAACTTGACAGAGTGACATATTTCAAATACGTTTTAATAACTTAACCAGTTTTGCCACTCGATTGTTTAAGAAATCTCAGAAATCGGCCCCGCTCTGCCGAGATTCTATAGCGAATAGAAAACGCCACTATCGAATGTAAATTTACACAACTACCAATATAAAATTTGCAAACGCAAAAGAAATATTATATCTTTGTGAGAAATCATCACAATTATTATTGATTATGAAAAATTCACTTCTTGCTCTGTTAGCAGCCGCTACTGCGGCGACACTATCGGCAGCCCCGCCGACGCCGCTTGTCGACGCCGTTGCCGGAACACCGGAAATAACAAACCGCCATGCCGCTACGGCATCAATGAGAGTAACCTCTACCCGTCAGCTCGGCACGTCGGCAACGCTCCAGATTCTCCGCGACGCCAACGGCAACTCCGTCAAAAAATTTGTAAAAGGCTCCATGGCTATCACTCCCCGGCTGCGCAACCTGCCTGCGGCAGCTCCCGATGCCGACGGAAATGTCCTGAGCGAAAATTTCGAGCACGACGGAGCGACTCCCGAGGGATGGGCCGTCGATTCCAAAAACAATCTCGAAAGCGATCAGACCTGGCACGCCGACAATCCTGCGCTGCTGTTCATGACCGGATTCGAGGGCGACTATGCCTTCTACTGCCCCTTCAACGGCGACGTCGACCTGAACGAATGGCTCGTCACTCCCGAGATAGAGCTGTCGGAAGGAATGGGGCTCGACTTCATTCTCTATGCCGACGCCGTCTTCTTTTTCGGCATGGACAATGTCGACTGGGACACCTATGAATATATCGGCGACCCGGTTGTTATCGGCGATTTTAAGGTTAAAATATCGGCCGACGGCGGAACGACATGGAATGATCTCTACAGCACCGTCGAATCGAGCAAAGATAAATCTTTCGAAGAACTGCTCAATGAGTCGGGCCAGCCGGCTAAGCAGATTTCCGTCAGCCTCGCCGAATATGCCGGCAAGAAGGTTAAGATCGCTTTCGTCAACTCGGGAAAAGACACCAATTCTGTCTTCGTCGACGCTGTCCGCGTAGGCTATCCCAGACTTTCGGCTTCATACGCCCACCCGGCGGGCACTCTCTTCTTCGGCTATGACAAAGAAATGACCGGCCTGACCATTCCTGTGGCCGTGAACGGTGTCAACACCCCTCTGACATGGACAGCCTCAAGCGACGACAGCGGCGTCGACTTCGTCTGGTCATACATGAATAACGAGGGAGAGACAATGTCGGCCGACGGCGACGAGCTGACCGTCACCTACCATCCCGACTACACTTCGGAATTCACCACCCGCAACAACCTTTTCCCCGTGCCGGAAGTTACAGCCACACGCGAGGGCGCCGCCCCCGGCTCGTTCAGCCACGCATCTTATATCCAGGCCGGCGGACGCCCCCAATTCGAGGCAAAAGTCGATGGAACTCCGACTCTGCTTGAGCTCGGGCTTATGTCATTCCCCTATACCGACGGATTATACAATCAGCTTGGCGGCGACGACATGACAATTCCCGTTCTAGGCCACAGCCCCGGAACCGACGCCTTCTGGACCGACTACACCTTCAACGGCGACCCTGAGGCCGGTGACTACTCCAGACTCATCTCTCTCATCAATATGTATACGACAACGAAAGTCCCCACGGTTGTGCGCGGGCTGCACTTCGGTGCTTACGCCGACTTTGCCGAAGGAGCCGAGCTGACAGCTGAAATCCATCTCGCCGATATTGACAAGGAAACTGGCGGCTACATCATCCGACCGACAGTCCTCGCCTCGGCAAAGAGCGTTGTCAACACCGTTATGGAGGAATCGACAGGCAAAGACCTCGTCACAATCATGTTCACGTTCGACAAGCCCGTTGTGCTTTCCTCTGACGTTGCTCCCGGATATGTCGTTAAAATCATAGGTTTCAACAGTCCCGTCGTCAATTACTTCTCGCCGTTCGTCGGCATGGCCGACGACTATCGGGGCCTCGCCTACGGATGGATCGAGAAAGAGATATGCTACTCCGGCAACGAACCGCGCACGACTCTCAGTCCCATAGCATACGTGACCGGGCTGATGAACTCATTCGCATTCGTGCTCGACGCCGAACTGCCATGGCTGACCGGGCCCGAAGAGATCGGAGTTATTCCCGCTGCGCCGACACGCCTCGTTCTCGACAGCTTTTACGATGCCTCGGAGCTGACTGTAGAAGGGCTCCCCGACGGGGTCAGCTGCGCCATCGAAGGACGTTACGGCAATTGCACGGCTACTCTGGCAACAACGCGCACCGACAAAGCCACGACCGACATAACTTTCAGGGCTCCGGGCGTAGAACTGCCCGTCAGACTTCTGATCGGAACTGCCGCGATAGACAATATCGAGGCCGAAACCTCAGCAACGGTCGCCTTCTACGAC
>DBGBEM010000270.1:0-7708 GCA_048477235.1 Muribaculaceae bacterium
ACGCTGTTCTCGGACTGGCAAAAGTAATAGGCGGAATCTTCGGACGAAGCTCGGCGCTTGTCGCCGACGGCATTCATTCTTTCTCCGACTTTCTGAGCGATATCATTGTCATTGTTATGATTGGAATAGCCCGTAAGCAACCCGATGTAAAACATCAGTTCGGGCACGGTCATTATGAAGCGCTTGCTACAGTCATTCTATCGTTAGCCCTTATGATTGTTGCGATTGGAATACTTATCGACAGTGTCAGCCGAATAATTCTCGTTTGTCAGGGCGGCATGATTCCACGTCCGGCATCTATTGCGCTCTTCATAATCGCAATTTCGATAATATCCAAAGAATGGCTTTTCCATTTCACGTTCAGGGTCGGCAGGCGAATCAACAGCGAAGCCGTAAAAGCCAATGCCTGGCACCACCGGAGCGATGCTTTCTCGTCAATAGCCACTTTGATCGGCGTAGCGGGCGCTATGTTTATGGGCGATAAATGGCGCATTCTCGACCCTATAGCCGCCATTATAGTCTCAATTATAATTGCAATCGTAAGCTTGAAAATGATTTACCCCGCTCTCGGCGAATTGGTCGGCCGTTCTTTATCGGACGAGGCTTGTTCAAAAATAGAAAAAGTGATTGCGGAAACTGAAGGAGTAATAAGGTGGCATCGTCTGCGCACATTCAAAAGCGGCAACGACGCGTATATCGAAGTGCATATTAAAGTCGATCAGGAATTAACTGTCAGCCAGGCACACACGATAGCGACTTTAACAGAGAACCGAATAAAGGAGTCTTTGCCGGAAATGTCGGTCTATGTGACCACCCATATCGAGCCGGCAGAAAGCTAAACAGCTGAATCCGGTCTGGAATGACAACACATTGGCTACAAAAACACTGATCACCTCGTAACTCTTTCAATCCGTCCGACGCCAAAACGAGTAAATCATTTCCAAATAAGCGGGGTTGCAGAACCGCCTTGACATATCAGAATCAACGCCTCCAATATAGAGTAGCCGGGGGTGTTGCAAAACCTCAGGACATTCCAGAACAAACGTCTCCGACAAAGAGTAGCAGCGTGCCTTTGGCACGCCTCAAAAGCCTGACAATAGGCTTGTTATGTCGCGTCGCCTTAGAGGGGGTGCAGAATCCGTAATTATTATCGGGGCGTAGGGATGCACGCTCGTACATCCTCTGATAGTCAATGCTTTAACGTCGGATGCTCCATGGAGCATCCCTACGCTTAGACAGTTCTGCAACCGGCCACATTCATGGCGAAAATTCATATATAACTGGATTTCTGCAACCCGTCGGAAGCACAAGTCACTATTGCCTTCCGATCGTTGGCATAATGTTCATGCTACAGATTGTCGATGAGAATCATATAGGAGGCGGTGAAGGCTTCGCCCGGGGCGAGGCGGTTGACGGCGCGACGCCGGGAGAAATCACCGCCAAAGCCTACAGAATCGGCTCGTCCATACCACGGCTCGATGCAGACAAAAGGCGCATCGGGCTTCGGCGCCCACAGACCGACGTAGGGCGAGCTGAAAAGCAGAGTGACTACCGGCGAGCGGCGGCTGTCGAGAAGCGACACCCTATGCACCTTGCTGTTGCCGAAAATCAGCGCATCACGGCTGAATGTATCGGCTTTTATAGGAAGCATACCGACGTCGTCGAGCTTTACATGGGCGCCGACATCGCCGACGCAACCGTTCCAACCGATAATTTCCGTGATCAGGTCAGTGGTATCGAACGCGAAATAGCCGCGCACCGGCTGCGATGCATCGAAGCCGGGCAGATTAAACGCAGGATGGGCGCCGATCTGAAAACAGAGCTCTTCAGAGCCGGTGTTGATGACACGCCACTTGACGGTTATTCTTGACTCATAAAGCGCATATCCTACTTCAAGACGGAACGGCCGGGGAAACTGTTCGAGAGTCTCAGGTGTCGATTCAAGGACATAGAGCAGTTCGTCATCGGGAGCGTCAGCCACTGGCCTGAACTCCATGTCGCGGGCAAAACCGTGCTGCCCCATCTTATACTCGCGGCCATCGATGCGGAAAGCGCCGTTCCACAACGCCCCGACTATAGGAAAAAGCACCGGCGAGCGACGTTTCCAGAACGCCGGATCGCCCTGCCAGAGATATTCATACCCACTGACTTTGCTTGTTATGCTCTGAAGCTCGGCGCCGAACGACGACACCTCGACTTTTAGAAGATTGTTTTCGAGAATACTGTTCATAGACATCATTAAACTTGGTTTACGCAGCAAAAATACTCAAAATAGCGCTTTATTCGCTAAATTTGTGGTCAAGAAACAAACCTGTCAATGAAAATTATCCACACCTCCGACTGGCATATCGGCGCCACCCTCTACGGCCACGACCGACTCGACGATCACCGCGAAATGTTGCGCCAGCTCACCGAAACGGTTGCCCGCGAACAGCCCGACGCCCTGCTTGTCAGCGGCGACATTTTCGATAACTCCAGCCCGTCGGCTGCCGCCGAACGTCTTCTCGACAGCGCTCTGATGGAACTCGCCGACGCCGGGAAACGCGGTATGAAGATAATCCTCACCAGCGGAAATCATGATTCACCATCACGCCACACAACCCATTCGGCCGTCTACAGCCGTCTGGGAATCCACACTATCGGATCGGCCGGAATAACTGCCGAGACCGATATAGCCGAGATTGCCGACAGGTTTATTATACGCGTAGGCGAAAAGGGGACGGTGATTGCTGTGCCTTACATAAACCGGCGCAATATGCCCGAGGGACTGTTCGACGGGCTGATCGACATTGCCTCACGCGAGATAAGCCCCTCGCTGCCGACTGTCATGATGGCCCACCTGCCTGTCTCACGATCTGTCACCACAGGCCATTCCGATGCCGACGAGCGGTTTGTCGGCGGCTGTGAAAACGTCGAGATCGACAGTCTGGGACACGGCTACGACTATCTGGCACTTGGCCATATACATTGTCCGCAACAATGGAACACAGGCAACGCGATTGCCCGTTATTGCGGCACCCCCTTACCTATAAGTTTCGACGAGAGCTATCCCCATTCCGTCACTATCGTAGAGCTGCCCGCTGCCGGAATCATTCCGACAGTCACGACAGTCACACTGAAGCCCCGACGCAAGCTTGTCACGATAGGGGGCCCGGACGGGATGGACGAGGAAGAGCTCACGTCCGTACTGACGGATGCCGCGTCTGATTTGCCGGACGGAACTATTATAAGGCTGAACCTCCGCCTGCCCGAAGGGACGATATTTCCGCGCCGTGAGACTATAGCGCACCTCTCGGCCCTCTGTGGCGACCTCGGACTGGAATACTGCACCACCAATCTTCTCCGCAGCCGTCGGAACGACGCGGATCCGCTCCACGCGGCGCTGACAGTGTCGGAAATGCGCGATATGACTGAGGAAGAAATAGCGGCCGGACTATTCCGGCGCAAAGGGCTCGAATGGAGCGACGAACTCGCCGGACTGCTCGCAGAAGCCGTAGCCGCTGTCAAGGCTGACGATAATCTCAAATCCTGACAATCAAATGAAACTGAAAACACTCGACATCGAGAATATAGCGTCGTTCGAGAAAGCCTCGGTCGATTTCGACAATGGCCCTCTCGGAAACGCCGACATCTTTCTGATCAACGGCGAGACAGGCTCGGGCAAATCGACACTGCTCGACGCCATCTGCCTCGCGCTCTACGACAATACTCCGAGAATGAATGCCGGCGGCCGCGGCGACAAAGAGAACATGCCCGACAACATCACCTACGGGAATCCGATGCGCCTGTTGCGGCTAAACACCAATCAGGGGCTCGTCAGGCTGATTTTCGAAGCCGACGGCGACAACTGGGAAGCTCTGTGGACGGTCAGACGTATCAGGGAACGGCGCCGCAAAAAAGATGAGGAACCGGCCACGAAGCTCAAACGCGAATGGACTCTGACAAATCTGCGCACTCGCGAGACAATGACGCAGATCAGAGAAATAAACACTGCGATAGCCCGTCTGACAGGTCTTGATTTCGGGCAGTTCTGCCGCACGACCATGCTCTCTCAGGGAGAATTCGCCGCGTTCCTTAAGAGTGATGTCGACGAAAAAGCGGCCCTGCTGCAAAAAATCACCGGACTCGACAAGTTTGAGAAAGCGGGTAAAAAGATTTTTGCTATTACATCGGCTAAAGACCGAATCCGGCAGGCTGCGAAAGAACGGCGCGACGCACTTGCCGCACAGGCGCTCTCATCCGAAAGGCGCGCCGAACTCGAAGCTGAGGATGCAGAGCTTTCCCGACGGAAATCCGAAGCCGAGAATCTGAAAAAACGCCTCACCGAGGCAGCCTTATGGGAAACCAGACGCATCGAGATTGCCCGGAAACTCGAAAAAGCCATAAACATCAGGAACGACGCCGAAAAGCAAGCCCGGTCAGAAAAATACGCTGACGCAATGAATGGCATAAGGCTTTTCGACACCAGCGCGAAAGCGCGGTCTGCCCTATCCTTTCTTCGCGAAGCACAGAAGCGCCTCGAAGCCGAACAGGTCAGACTTGTTTCCTGCCGCCACAATTTCATGGATCTGACCTGTCGGCTTGCCGCTCTCGAAAACGAACTGACTGAAACTGCCCGAACACGCGACACAATCGACGCGACCATTGAGGCCCGACGACCTATAAGAAGCATTCTCGACAATGCACCGATGCTCGCCGGGAAGCTGAACAGTGTCGCCGGTCTGCGTTCCGCAGTGGCCGCAAGCGAGCGTAATCTGAGAAGAGCTGACGAAGAGATTGCCAATGTCATACGTCCTCGACTGCAACATGCCGAAGCTGTCGAAAAAGAATGTTCCGCCACACTCGGCAATCTCCGCAAAAAGCTCGTAGAAACGTCGGAAAAGCTTGCTGAAACGAAACTGGCCGATATGCGCAAAGAAAAAGATGCGCTTTCAGAAAGCAGCCGCAAGCTCGACCGCCTCTCGGCAATAGTGGATGCCGTCAAGCGCTCTGACGAGAGTTTAGCCGCCTGCGGTCGCGTAATGGACGATATAGCCGCACGCACTGCGACTTCGCAGAAAGCTCTCGCAGAAGCCGGGAAAACGCTGATTGCAGCGCGCGCGGCCCGCGACGCCTGTAAGAAATCGTCAGACGACGCCGCCAGAGCGGCCGGAGATGCCGCCGAACATCTCAGAGCGAACCTCCGTGTCGGCGACAGATGTCCTGTCTGCGGCTCACCGATCGACCATGAGCTGACAGCCGGCGAAATACTGCGCGAGCTCGCCGACAAAGCGCGTCGGGAATTTGAACGGCACCAGTCAGAATATGAAACCGCTCTCAGACATCAGGCTGAGAGCGAGAGTACGATAAAGGCACTTGCTGTCGATAAAGAGAAAACCGACAATGAGCTCGGACGCCTGAACGAAGAAAAAAAGAGACTGTCCGATGATCTGAGCGTAAAGAGCCATGAAGTCGGAATAACCGTAGACAGCAACATTGCCGAGACGATCTCGCGCCGCATCGCGATTGTAGCGGGCACGCTCGGCGAACTGTCATCACGGATAACAGCCGCGGAAACTCTGGAAAAAACCGTCGGGGAACTTCGCGCATCGACCGACAACATTCAGCGCCGCCTCGACAGCGCGCGCAAATCCTGTGAGAAAGAACGGCAGAATCTCTCCGGCGCACTCGAACGCCGGAGCGCAATATCTGCGACCATAGAGACTAACAATGTCAATATATCGTCGACTCTCGACGAGTTGTCGGCTGTTCTCGACGGTTCGGCCGTAAGTAGCCGGGACTTCCGGCGCGAACCGTCCGAGTTTGCCGCCGACCTCAAAGCCGCCGCCAAAGAGCTGGCGTCCCTTATCGAACAATCAACGGATCTTTCGAAGCAACTCGAGACGCTGACCGGCATAATTGACCGCAGCCGGCGCCTGCGCGACGAAATATCCGGCAAACTCGGTATGCCCGAAGATGAGCCTGCGGCAACCGTTCAGGTGAACAGTGATTCCCGAAACGTCGAGAAAGATTTCTACAGTCTGGCTAACGCTGTCACTTCGACAATGGCGTCGATAAACTCCCAAAACGCCGAGCTCAGCCGGCAGAAAACGCTTCTCGACGACTTCTTCGCTACAAATCCGACAATCGACCGAACCGAAGTCGAGCGTCTCACAACTCTTCCCGAAAACACGGTGAAAGACTGGCGCGACACTGTCGACAAGATTCAGCGGCTTCTCATTGCAAGCGAAACAGAGCTTTCAGCAGCAAAACGCGAGTTGCAGGAACATGCGAAAACTCGACCGGCCGATCTCATCGACGAGGCTGCTGACAACACTGACGGCAACGGCTGGCATGCTGTCGATCTGCACCGCCTGATTTCTGAAGCCGAGAAAACCGAAAGAGAAGCTATGGAAGAGCGGGCCCGGATAAAAGCAGTATTCGACAACGCAGAGCGCCATTCAGCTGAACTTATCCGTGCCGATGAAGAGCTGTCGGCAGCCGGCGCAGACTATAGCAGATGGGAACAGCTTTGCCGTTACCTCGGCGACGCCGAAGGGAAAAAATTTCGCCGAGTGGCCCAGAGTCATCTGCTCGAATGCCTCATAAATGGCGCTAACAGCTATCTAAAACGACTTAACGACCGCTATGAGCTTGAAGTTTATCCGGGAACATTCACTATAATGGTGACAGACAGCTATCAGGACTACGCCCGACGGACAGCAAACACGATCTCGGGAGGCGAGACATTCCTCGTGTCGCTCGCGCTGGCGCTGGCGCTGAGCGACATCGGCGAAATGCGCGGCTGCGACACCCTCTTTATCGACGAAGGCTTCGGCTCGCTAAGCGGAGAACCGCTCGACCGTGCTGTCGCTACGCTGAAAAGTCTTCACCATCAGGTCGGACGCCGCATAGGCATAATAAGCCATATAGCTTCGCTGCGCGAGAAAATAGCCACCCGGATAATCGTGGAACGCCCAACGGGTCGTGCGGCCTCTCTGCGTCTGCTCTGCTGACCGCATCTGAAAAACTTAATAAATTTTCAATATGTTATATTCTTACGGTTTGGCATTTAATATCTAACTTTGTGCCCCTCATTCCGCGAAACTAACCATTTACAGCTCTCCCGCTTATAACCAATGTCACAAACGCCCAGAATCAACGGACTGACCGACAACGAGGTGCTCGCCAGCCGGCGAAGCCATGGCTCCAATGTGCTCACTCCGGCAAAACGCACTCCATGGTGGAAAGAGTTCCTGAAAAAATTCTCCGACCCGCTGATAATCGTTCTGCTGATTGCAGGAGTGCTGTCAATCGGCATTTCTTTATATGAATATTTCGGCTTAGGGAACAGCTCGAAAGTATTTTTCGAGCCAATAGGCATTTTCATAGCTATACTGCTCGCTACAGGCCTTGCTTTCATCTTCGAGTCCCGAGCCAATAAAGCATTCAGGATTCTCAACCGCGTCAACGACGACGAGCCCGTCGAAGTTCTCCGCAACGGCAACGTCACATCGATACCGCGCCGTGACGTCGTTGTGGGCGACATAATAATGCTCAACACAGGCGACGAGATACCGGCCGATGCCGAACTCGTCGATGCTGTCACACTGAGTGTCGACGAGTCGACGCTCACCGGCGAGCCGCTTGCCGCCAAGACTGTCGACGAAGCCCATTTCGACAAAGAAGCCACCTACCCTTCAAACCATATTCTGCGCGGAACAAAGAT
>DBGBEM010000271.1:0-5483 GCA_048477235.1 Muribaculaceae bacterium
GCTCTATATTGCCCGTCTGGCCGAAGACTGCCTCTACGGCGACTCGGCCCTCTATCTGAGCGACGAGCTTTATCTCGATTTCATCCGTCCGGTGTTGAAGAACAAGCGCGTCCCGAAAGCCAACAAGGCCCGCTATGAACTTCAGGCCACTCAGCTGGCCAACTCTATGGAAGGCCATAAGATGAACCCGATCGAGTTCACCGACGTCAACGGCAACCGGCAGGTCTGGAATCCGGGCGATTCGATAGAGACGATTCTTTTCTTCAACGACCCCGACTGTATCGACTGTAATCTCGCCCGTGTGCGCCTCAAGGCCGATCCGACGCTGAACCGCCTTATCGACGAGGGGCGTCTTCAGGTTGTGGCGCTCTCTCCCGTCGAAGTTGAGGCAGGATGGATAGCTCAGGCCGTCGACTACCCCAAGAACTGGAAAGTTGGCGCTAATCCCGACCTCGACCTGACTCTCGACCTCCGCAACGGCACGCCTGACTTCTGGGTAGTGGCCAAAGACGGCACACTCGTGCGCAAACGCATTCTCGTTGATCAACTTCTCAATATATTCTCGCGCCTATGAACAAGCTTAAAGAACGGGCAACCCGTCTTTTCATCCGCTTCTCAGGATGGACTTACAGCAATATGGCGCGCCTGTATATGCGCCTGTTCGTAGGCATCATGTTCCTGCAGTTCGGCATTCGCCACTGGGAGAACTTCGCCCAGCTGTCCGACACTTTTCCCACGGTGCTCGGAATGACGAGCCAAACAACTCTTATATGCATGATCGCCATCGAGATTGTATGCTCGACGCTGATAATACTCGGTCTTCTGACGCGCCTGTCGTGTCTGCCTCCGCTGGTGTCGATGATATGCGCCGACCACTATGTCGTCAACCATATCATGCATAACAACATCTACGTGCTCAACGACACCGCTCCGGTTTATCTGCCGATAATGTTTATCGGAATATTCATCTTCATAATGATAGCCGGCCCCGGACGTGTGTCGCTCGACTACTTCATATCATTGAGGCTGCTCGAACGTCAGGGCAAGACCGAAGAAGAGGAAATGGACGAAGTATGAGAATCGCCGCACTGATTTCCGGCGGCGTCGACAGCGCCGTCACTGTCCACAAGCTCGTTGAAGAGGGGCACGATGTCGACCTTTTCTATATCCGCATAGGCATGGACGACGACTCGGGAGACTGCTCGGCCGAGGAAGATATTGAGATGTGCAGCCTCATAGCGCGCCGCTACGGGCTCAGACTTGAGGTTGTGCCGCTTCATAAGGAATATTGGGAACACGTTATGAACGTCGCTCTCGAGAAAGCACGCAGCGGACTGACACCGAATCCCGACATGGCCTGTAACCGCGTTATCAAGTTCGGTTATTTCGAGGAACGCGCAGGCAAGGATTATGAATTCACCGCAACCGGCCACTATGCCACAACTCTGACAGGCCCAGACGGACTGACATATCTCGGCACCGCCGTCGACCCGGTCAAAGACCAGACAGATTTTCTGGCCTCGATAACCTACGGCCAGCTCTGCCACGCGATGTTCCCTATCGGAAATCTTCCAAAAAGCGAAGTGCGCCGCATAGCCCTCGAAGCAAACCTCCCGAATGCACGCCGCCGCGACAGTCAGGGTATATGCTTTCTCGGCAACATAAACTACAACGATTTCATCCGCCGCCATCTCGGCGAGCGCCCAGGCCCTGTCATCGAGATCGAGACCGGCCGCAAACTCGGCGAACACCGAGGATTATGGTTCCACACCATCGGCCAGCGCAAAGGGCTCGGGCTCAGCGGGGGCCCCTGGTTTGTTGTGCGGAAAAATATACCCGACAATGTCATCTACGTGTCGAGAGGCTACGATACCGCCCTGCAATACGGCACAGAGCTTCCCCTGACCGAAATGCACTGGATAACACCCTCGGGAGCGTCGGTACTCGGCCCGGCAGGCTCTCCACTGAAAGTATCGTTCAAAAACCGCCATACACCCGATTTCATCACCGGCACTCTGTTGGCGGGCGACAACGACGGAGAATTCATGCTGACCAGCGACAAGCCCGTACAAGGCATCGCACCCGGCCAGTTTGCCGTCATATACACTCCCGACCGACGTATGTGTCTCGGCAGCGGACTTATTACAGCTCCCACAAAATAGTACAACCAAACGAAATGGAAGAAAAGATAAAGCTCAGAGTGCTGGGAATATCCTACAGCCAGACTCACAGCGGAGCCTATGCGCTGATTCTCGGCCAGACCGACGGGCCGGTCAGAATTCCCGTTGTTATCGGCGCCACCGAGGCAAAAGCGATAGCTACACGCCTCGAAAACATAAACACACCGCGCCCTCTCACCCACGACCTCATTGTAAACATAACCCATGCCTTCGGTATCGGTGTCAAAGAAGTCTTCATCTATAAATTCGAAGACGGGATTTTCTCAAGCGAGATCACCCTGTTCGATTCGGAGCGCGAGGTGACCATCGACTCGCGTACCTCCGACGCCATCGCCACGGCCATGCGCACGGGAGCGCCTATCTACACGACCCCGCAGATTCTCAAAGAAACCGGCTTTGTGATCGAAAACGACCCCTTCACCTCCAACGAAGACAACAGCGAGAGCGGAGAACTGCCGGAACGCGGCTATAACCCCGCCGAACCCCAGCGGATGCCCGACCCCTCGAAATACAGCCTTGAGGAACTCGAAAAGACACTAAATCGTCTTATCGAGCGCGAAGAATATGAAGAGGCTGCCCGAATCCGCGAGATAATCCGCAAGAAAACCAACAAATAATCTTTCCTCATTCTTTAACTTTGCTTTCTGACACCATGAAACTTCTAAAAGCACGCCTTATCACAATCAACTTTCTTGAATTCGCCGTATGGGGTGCATATCTGACCTCTCTCGGAGCATATCTCGCAGGCATAGGGCTGGCGGGTAAAATCGGCTGGTTCTACGCCATTCAGGGCATTGTGTCGCTATTCATGCCCGGACTTATAGGCATTATCGCCGACCGCTGGATTCAGGCACAGAAAGCCCTCAGTCTCTGCCATCTTCTGGCGGGACTTTTCATGGGAGCCGCCGGACTGTATGCCTTCTCAAGCGGCCAGCCTGACTTCGCTGTGCTCTTCAGCCTATATACTGTATCGGTAGCATTCTTCATGCCTACGATAGGTCTGACAAATTCAACGGCATATTCCGCCATGACTGCAGCCGGCCTCGACACTGTCAAAGACTATCCTCCGATACGAGTATTCGGAACGATAGGTTTCATAGTGACAATGCTGTTTGTAAACTTCACAGGCTTCCAGAACACTGCCGCACAGCTGCTCACTTCAGCTGTTCTCAGCCTCGTCACAGCCCTCTATGCTCTGACTCTGCCGAAGTGCCCGGTTTCGGGCAAAGGTGAAAGCCGGAGCCTCGTCGACGCTCTGGGACTTCGCGCATTCACCCTTTTCCGGCAGCGCAAGATGGCGATCTTCTTCATTTTCAGTATGCTTCTCGGTGTGTCGCTGCAGATAACCAACGGATTCGCCAACCCTTTCATCCAGGCCTTCGGAAAACTTCCGGAATATGCCGGAACCTGGGGTGTTGACAACGCCAACGCGCTTATTTCGCTTTCTCAGATGAGCGAGGCGCTCTGCATTCTCCTGATTCCGTTTTTCATGAAACGGTTCGGCATAAAAGGAGTGATGCTTATAGCCATGTTCGCATGGGTTTTACGCTTCGGCCTGTTCGGCTTAGGCAATCCAACGATGCCGGGGGTAATACTGTTCATATTGTCAATGATAGTCTACGGTGTCGCCTTCGACTTCTTCAACGTCAGCGGCTCGCTCTATGTCGACCGCCAGACCCCGCCTGCCCAGCGCTCGTCGGCACAAGGCCTGTTCATGATTATGACCAACGGGATAGGCGCCACAATCGGAACTCTCGGCGCACAGGCCATAATCGACCACAACGTTCTGGCCCGTTCCGAAGGGGTGGCACAGATTGACGGCTGGCATGAATCATGGCTTATCTTTGCGTCTTACGCACTCGTTGTGGCCGTTCTGTTCTGGATATTCTTCCGCGACAACGAACGCCAGTCACAGGCTCCGCAAGAAAAAGACCGCATTCTGAACGATCCTGAAGGAATGGCCGTATGATACGCTTCTACGCTCCCGGACTTCCCGACGACACCGTGTTGCCCGAATCTGATTCGGGACACGCCGTCAGAGTGCTGCGTCTTCACGAAGGTGATTCCATTCAGGCCGTTGACGGCCGTGGAGGTCTATACGACTGCCGTCTGGTCGACGCTCACCCCAAACGGGCGATTGTAGCCGTCGAGAAACGCACAGAACTGCCTCCGGCATGGGAGGGGAGAATTACCGTAGCCGTAGCTCCTACGAAGAACCTCGACCGTATGGAATGGCTTGTGGAAAAGCTGACAGAAGTCGGAATTGACCGTTTTGTGCCGGTTCTGACGGCGCGGAGCGAGCGGCGTGTGCTGAAAACCGAGCGTCTCGAAAAGATTGCCGTTTCGGCGATGAAGCAGTCTCTCAAAGCGACCTTGCCTGAGATATGGGAAATGACCCCTATCGATGAATTTATAGCGAAAACAGCCTCAGAAAGCGCTCAGCGTTTCGTCGGCTACTGCGACGAGAACTATCCGTTGCTGTCGATGGCGGCAGAGATGAAGCCCAATACACCGACTATTATCCTCATAGGCCCTGAAGGAGATTTTACAGCCGATGAAATCAGCCGCGTTGTTGCCGCAGGCTTCGTTCCGTCGACTCTCGGACGAAACCGGCTGCGGACAGAAACAGCGGCCCTTTATGCCGCTGTAGCGCGCCACACGATCGACGCTTTGGCTGACTGACGCCGGCGTTTAAAAGGGCGCACGCCCACTCGGATCGGGCACAAACGACTCATAGCTGCGGTCATCGTAATAAACCACGATATTCACAACTCTCTTGCCTGACCGTTCCGAACGGTCGGGGGCGAATGTTATAGTGGGCTTCTGCTCTTTAGGAACAGCACCGCTATCGGCGCGCTCCGACTCATAAAAACCCGTCTGCGACACAAAAGGCTCGGTGAAGTCAAGACGGTCAGCGTCGGACGCCGTCTGAGACATCAGCGATTCATTTTCCGGAATTGTAGCAGTGGAAACATGCTGTTCTCCACTCTCCATCGACCCTTCGCCGAACAACAGCCACATGATCGACAGATCAGGGTAGGCTGCATGGATTTTAGCGACGACTTCATCGCTCACCTTCTTGTTGCGCCCATTGAGCAATTGCGACAAAGTCGGTCGCGGAATGCCACATTGATCGGCAAACTGCGTCACCGGAATGCGGTGACTGTCGATGAAGCTCTTAAGACGGGTTACAATATCCATAACATTTGCAAATTTAGAGTTGCATTTTCGGTTGCAAATGTAATGACATTATTTTAATTATGCAAATATCTAAATGTAAATTTATCGCTTTACATTTGTAAT
>DBGBEM010000272.1:0-3393 GCA_048477235.1 Muribaculaceae bacterium
CCTCTGGCGCGACGGCAAGCTGCTGACCAACGTCTCTGCTGTAGGATTCGTCGATAAGGATATCACTCCCGGCGAAACCTACCGCTATCGCGTGGCAGCCCGCTATGCCGGCGGAGAAATCTCGGCAACCACCCCCGAGACAGTCGTTGTCACAGCTCCGATGGGTGGCCTCGCCGATGTCAGCGGCGCAGCGGTGACAGTCAGCGCTGCCAACGGCGTCATTACCGTCAAAGGAGGTGAAGGGCGTCAGATAAGCGTTGTCACGCCCGACGGGCGCACCGTCGCACGTCGTACCGGCTCCGAGACAACCCGGATCAACGTTGCTGCCGACGCAATCTATATTGTGACAGTCGACGGCTATGTCTTCAAAGTGAAAGCTTAATACACACCAGTTATTTCGACAAAGAAGGGTGCCCCGGATCGTGGAGATTCGGGGCACCCTCATTGTTGGCCTTTCGGATTAATCTTTTATGGCGTTGAGCTCACGGAAACTGCGGATAATTTTCGGAAGGAGGCTCAGCAGAAGCCAGCCGGGTTGCAGAATTCTTTGACATATCAGAATCAATATCTCCGAGATAGAGTAGCTGCGTGCCTTTGGCTACTGTTCGGCCTGACATTTTCTTACAGATTAACCACCTCAAACAGACCATTTACCGTCAAGCGCTGGAAGCGCGATATTTCTACAACCCACCGCGATAGCCGTGGGCTTGAGAATCAGTGAGATAAGCGTGCAAGCCGCGGTAGCGTGCGCAGTCACGCTGACGGCGATAGCCAAGGCCTGCGACCTGTGCTGTCGCGTTTCGCGGCGGCGCGCACTGCCGTGGCCTGCCGCGAATTTGTGGGTGAGCGGTGGTTGCCGCCAGCTATCGCAGGCAGTTGTAGAGATATCGCGCTTCCAGCGCTTGACAATAGAATCAGTAGATTTATTGTCAGATAGTATAGCCATGGCGCGAAATCAGAGTTTTGAAACGCCTACGGCCATATTTATGAACGGAAATAATAGCGGAAACTCTGCGACACTTTCTCAGTGTCAACGGTCATACCGGGATGACGAGCATCGGATGGTCGGCGAGATAGAGCAGGCGGTGGGCGATTGTCGGGTTGAAGAACCTGACTATGCTGTTCTTGCGTTTGTTCGGAACGCCGATAATGTCTACGGCTGTCTGTCCGGCTACTGTCTCGAGAAATGGAGTCAGCGAAGTCTCGGGCGGCACTTCCGAGGCGAAGGTGTTGCCCGGATAATGGCTGAGGCAGTATTGTGTCATTGCTTCGAGGCTGCTGCCTGAGGTGCGGCCGCGCGACGGTATTGCCAGAAGCGTTATGTCGTGGCCTTCAGGGCCTGATAGCCTGAGGAAGGTGTCGAGTGCGACAATATCCTGCTGGTCGGGAGTCGTGAAAAACAATGCTCGCTTGAAATTAACCTCCCTGTTTCCGACCGGAACTGTGAGCACCGGATAGCGGCAGGTGTCGAGCACCTCGGCCGTAACGCTGCCCATCGCAGCGCGTTCATGGTTGCCGGCGCCGTGGGTGCCCATCACTATCAGCATAGGATTCCGCTCTTTGGCAACCTCGTTGATAACCTCTTCGGGAAGGCCGTCTACGGTCAGAGTGTCGAACGGCGCGGCCGGTATTGAGCCGCTTTTGATCTGCTCGCGCACCCGGGCGGCATATCGTTGCATCAGGGCGTCGATGTCGGCGGTCACTTCGGCGGCTGCCTCGGCCGCTTCGGGTGTCTCGCCGAAGTCGAGATCGTTGCTCAGCGCGTCGACAGGTTCGGCGAGTGACTGCGACAGATAGGCGTGGAGCAGCAATACGCGTGCGCCGTGGTGTTCCGCGAGGCTGAAAGCTGCTGCCAGTGCGTTCTCGCCTGCGTTGGAGAAGTCGACGGGGGCGATTATCAGTTTGTTGTGTTTCGCTTTGTCTGACGATGCTTCAGGGTTGAAGATGTCGGGATTCTCGATAATGCGCAGGGCTTTGGGAAGATCGCGTTCGTCGATTCTGACGCGGACGCCGGCATTGACTCCGGGATCTGAGAGATTGACGTTCTGCAACGCGGCGGCTATGCCTTCGCTTTCGAGCAGAGACTTAAGCCGGAGGGCATACCGGAATGTATGGATTGCGAGGGTTATCTGTGGCATCTCGGCTTGTCGATATGCCGCAATCGCACGCTCGGGGTTTAACATGCAGGCCCCGGCGTGCGATTGAGGTTATGGGTTGATTTCAGATGGATATAATTAGTCTTGTTTCTGACCTTCGAGAATCTCTACTGCCATGTCGTAGATAGTGGTGTCGTCGAGGACTACTATACCTCCTCCGGGGCCCGGCTCGATGTGGACACCACAATTTTTACCAAACTCATAGTTACTGCCGCCGAAATAGTTGCGGACTGTTTGCGGGGTCACGTTGAGCTTGTCGGCGATTTTGCTGATCGAGCCGTCGGGGAGGCTGTCTTTGATGCGACGCAGGTCGTTGAATGAGATGGTCTTTGTCATGATATTATAGTATTTGGTGTGACTTAGTTGTTAATGATTGCTCTAAAAGTAGGCACTTTTTGCGAAGTATGCAAGCAAAACGCAAAAATATTCTTTATGTTGTAAAACACATTTTCGGTTTTTGCTTAAAAATCAATGCCTTGTGGCGACAATGCGTTCGGCGTCAGCTGAATTCAGCCATGCGCGGTGGGCGTTGTCAATGCGCACATCGAGCCATGTCGATGCGGCCGAATCGGCTACCGCGACGACCGAGTCGAGAATTTCGACGCGCGTTCCTTCGTGGAGCAGCATTGCTTCTTCAGAGCGCGAGGCCGGATGTCGGGGCGACGTGCTCAGAATAGTCGATTTTGCTGTAATGATCGCTGTCGAGGTGTCGGAGGCGAGATTTGCCGCATGACAGGCGAAGATGGCGCATATCGCGGAAACGAGAAGCATGAATCCTCCGCCGAAAAATCCGGTTTTGCGTATCATTATTCCGTCGGCAAAGAAATAGAGGCCTATGCCGGCGATGAACAGAGCGAAAGCTGCGAAGGCCAGCCATGCCCATGTGTTGGAATGCATCGCGAGAGCCGCGGCGTCGTAGGCGTTGCCCAGGAAAGTCCCGCGTTCGCCGGGTTTGTCGGTTATGCGGGTGTTGACGAAAGCGAGATTCGCGCGCGCATCGCTCATCGACGGGTCGAGACGCAGGGCGCGTTCGTAGTTGAGCACCGCGCGGCCCAGATCGCCCTGACGGTAGAAGGCGTTGCCGAGATTGTAGAGCAGTTCGGCCGACGAGCCCTCTTTCAGGGCTGCCGAATAAGCGGCGACGGCTGCCTGATAGTCGCCTTTCGAGTATGCCGAGTCGCCTTGCTCGGCCAATGACGCTGCCTTTAGGGACATTGAGCCTGCGCCGATAATCAGG
>DBGBEM010000273.1:0-3207 GCA_048477235.1 Muribaculaceae bacterium
ACGACGATGCCCGCGGAAAGTTCGAAGGATGCATAACGGTGGCCCCCGGGGCAAAATTTACCGAGGCTTACCAGACAAACCGCAACATTCTGGCATCGAAGAACGCGCGCATGAATTCCAATCCATGGCTCGAGATTTATAACGACGACGTTAAATGCAGCCATGGTGCATCTACCGGTCAGCTCGACCCCGACGCTCTGTTCTACATGGAACAGCGCGGCATACCTCAGCCCGAAGCCAAGGTCATGCTAATGCAGGCTTTTATGGTAGATATTATCGACGCTGTCGGTATCGACGGCCTGCGCGACCGTCTCCGTCACCTTGTAGAGACCCGTTTCAGCGGGGCTGATGACCGTTCATGCGATGCATGTCAATCACATTGCCGCCAATGACAACTCTGAAAACGACATACGATCCTGAAAAGTGGCGCTCATACTTCCCGATACTTCAGCGCCGGCTCTACAACAGACCGCTTATATACCTCGACAACACGGCAACGAGCCAGACACCCGGGCCGGTTGTCGAAGCCATTACGGCCGGTTATACGACGGCTAAAGCTAATGTCCACCGCGGAGTCCACACCCTCAGTCAGGAAGCCACCGCACGTCAGGAAGAGGCGCGCGAACGAGTCGCACGTTTTATCAACGCGAGGTCAACAAAAGAAATAATCTTCACCCGCGGGACAACCGAGGCGCTGAATCTTGTAGCTTCGAGTTTCGGAGGCACCCGGCTCAAAGCCGGCGACGAACTTATTCTGACTGTAATGGAGCATCATGCCAACATAGTGCCGTGGCAGCTTCTCCAGAACAGAATCCCGTTCAAGATCAGAGTAGTTCCGATTCACAGCGACGGGACTCTCGACATGGAAGTCTTCAAAAGCCTCATTTCTGAAAGGACTCGGATTATCAGCGTATGTCACGCCTCGAACGTTCTCGGAACTATAAATCCTATCTCCGAAATAACCGCGATAGCCCATGCAAAAGGAATTCCTGTTGTTGTCGACGGTGCCCAGGCTGTGGCTCATCAAAAAGTAGATGTTCAGGCGCTCGATGTCGATTTCTATACATTCTCGCTCCACAAAATGTATGGGCCCTCCGGTGTCGGCGTCCTGTATGGCCGTAAGGAGCTGCTTGAAGAGATGCCACCCTATCAAGGGGGCGGAGAGATGATCAGTCATGTCAGTTTTGAGGGCACGACTTTTGCCGAGCTGCCCTATAAGTTCGAGGCGGGTACTCCCGACTTCATCGACATAGCCGCCGTTCCCGCTGCCATTGACTTCATCGAGAAGGTCGGATATGACAACATTGCGGCTCACGAGAGAATGCTTCTCGAGCACACGACCGACCGGCTTATCAAAGAAATCCCCGGAATCAATATCTACGGCACGTCTTCCGACAAATGTGCGATAATATCGTTTAACATCAACCACGAGCATAACTACGATGTCGGGATGTTACTCGACAAGCTCGGTATAGCCGTGAGAACCGGCCACCATTGCGCCCAGCCGCTCATGGAGAGTCTCGGAATAACGGGGTGTGCCAGAGCTTCTTTTGCTCTTTATAATACGATGTCTGAAGCAGATGCCTTTGTCGACAGTCTCAAACGTGTTGCTGCAATGCTCGGCTGACCGCATATATGAAGTCGGCACGGAAAAAACGGCGTATTGTTATTGCGGTAATAATTGTTGCCGCGGTAATACTTGGTCTGGCTTTATACATGATCTACTTCACACGTTCACGGGCGATTATCGCGAGTGCCAACCCTGATAAAGACCTCTATCCGATCACGGGTATAGACATCTCTGCCCATAACGGAGAAATAGACTTCGATGCTGTTGCCGCCGACAGCGTCGACTTCGTTTACGTAAAAGCTACAGAAGGTGGCGATTTCAAAGACCGGAATTTTTACGATAATATCCGTAAAGCCCGCAAGGCAGGTCTGAAAGTCGGCGCATATCATTTTTTCCGCTTCGACGCTCCCGGCCACATGCAGGCACTGAACTTTCTCCACAGTATAGGCAACAGGCAGCTTGATCTGCCGCTGGCCATCGACGTTGAGGAATGGGGAAATCCCGGAGGTATCGACGACGACGCCATACTCGGTCGTCTTGGCGAAATGACCGATTATCTCGAATCAAGAGGATACAGAGTGATTGTCTACACCAATAAAAAAGGATTTACCCGCTTCATCGACCAACGACGACCGAGGATGCTCTGGATTTGCTCTTTTACCAATCCGCCGGGGCCCGATAAATGGCAATTGTGGCAGCACACCCACCGTGGAAACGTCGACGGCATAAAGGGGTCTGTCGACGTCAATACATTCAATGGCTCACGCGACAAATGGGAATCATGGCTCAATATTCTGTCGTCGCAGCACTGAAACATCAAAAAACGGGCTGACAAGATTCCTCGACCCGATTTTTTCACTATCTTTGCCAAAAACACAAAAACTACAACAAATGCAGTCAACGCAATCTATCACAACATCTCTCCGCGACAAGGCATGGGCACGCTGGACGGCCCTCGGACTTCTGGCTTTCGCAATGTTCTGTTCATACGTGTTCATGGACATTCTGTCGCCTATCAAGGATCTTCTCCAGTCGACCCGCGGATGGGACTCCACGGCCTTCGGCACGATGCAGGGCTCGGAGACATTCCTCAACGTGTTTATCTTCTTCCTGATTTTCGCGGGAATTATTCTCGACAAGATGGGGGTGCGCTTTACGGCCGTGCTCTCGGGAGTTGTTATGCTCGTCGGCGCAAGTATAAACTGGTATGCCCTGACCGACGCCTTCCTCGGCTCGGGTCTCGACGTCTGGTTCACCAACCATCTCAACCACATTCCCGTTTTCGAGCAGCTCGGAATCTCGCCCTTCTATGAGGGAATGCCGGCCTCAGCGAAGTTTTCGGCCGTCGGCTTCATGATTTTCGGCTGTGGCGTCGAAATGGCCGGTATCACCGTCAGCCGAGGTATCGTCAAATGGTTCAAGGGCCGCGAAATGGCGCTCGCTATGGGTTCGGAAATGGCACTTGCCCGACTTGGTGTAGCGACATGTATGATATTCTCTCCGATGTTCGCCAACCTCGGCGGAACGGTCAGCGTGTCGCGTGCTGTCGCTTTCGGCGTCCTTCTTCTGCTTATAGCGCTGATTATGTTTATCGTTTATTTCTTCATGGACAAGAAGCTCGATGCATCGGGCGACGT
>DBGBEM010000274.1:0-2941 GCA_048477235.1 Muribaculaceae bacterium
CTCGATGGTCATATTCGTAGGCTGGATTATCGCTACTCTCATCTTCGGGCGCATCTATTGCTCGACGGTGTGTCCGATGGGCACGCTAATGGACTTGTGCGCCCGCACGCGGCGCCGTTTCCGCCATCGTCAGTATCACTATAAGAAACCGTCGCCGGCGTTGCGCAACGTTGTGCTCGCTGTGACGGCGGTATCGCTGATGGCCGGAACAACCGCCCTGGCGGCTCTTATCGATCCTTACAGCGCTTTCGGTCGGATAGCGGCCGATATTGTGCGTCCCGCCTGGGCTGTCGTTGCTGCCGGATCGGCGAAGATGGCCGGTGCGTCGCTGCTGGGCTTCGCCATAGCCCTTGCCACTCTGCTCGTTGTCGGGTTTGTGGCCCGCAGCCGGGGCCGAGCCATCTGCACGAGCTTCTGCCCCGTAGGCACGACACTCGGGCTTGTCTCGCGCTACTCGATATTCCATATCGACATCAATACCGACAAGTGTATCCAGTGCCGCAAATGCGAACATGCCTGCAAGTCTCACTGTATCGACCTCGAAAGCCATGTTGTCGACGGCTCGCGCTGTGTGGTCTGCTTCGACTGTCTGCCGGTGTGCCCGAACGACGCCATTTCCTACACTCCCCAGAGCCACCGTCTGGCGATGCCGATGATGATACGCGCCGGTCGCCGGCGCGAAACGGCGCCTACGGCTCTCGACGGCCCGCGCCGCCTCGACCGTCGCCGTTTTCTCGCTGCCGGAATCGTTGCCGCAGTGGCGCCCGTAGCACTCCGGGCCGACCGCGCCGCGCGCTCGCTTGCCGCGGCCGGGGGCAAGACGATGCCTTCGCCGGAGTTTCCCGTATGTCCTCCGGGAGCGCCCGACCGCAAGACCTTTCTGAGCCGCTGCACGGCCTGCGGCCTCTGCGTCAGCCACTGCTCCACGGGGGTATTGCGCCCGTCGCTCGGCGAATACGGCGCTCTGAACGCCCTGCGCCCGGTTATGCGTTTCGACATCGCCGCCTGCTCGTTCGACTGCTCGCGCTGCAACAACCTGTGCCCCACCGGGGCCCTCGAGCCGCTCACTATCGCCGAGAAACGGCAGATGGTGATAGGCCGCGCCAATGTCATAGCCGACAACTGCATAGGCTGCGGCGCTTGCGCCAAAGCCTGTCCGCGCAAGGCGATAACGATGACTGAGCTTGCGTCGGGCCACCGTCTGGCACGCGTCGACGAGGCTCTGTGTATCGGTTGCGGCGCCTGCCAGAACGTGTGTCCCGCCTATCCCTACAAGGCCATATATGTCGATGGCCTGTCACAATAAATCTTTCATGCAATGAAACAATATCTCGACCTGCTCAATACGATAATGACCACCGGGGTTGACCGCGGCGACCGCACCGGAACCGGCACGCGCAGCATCTTCGGCCACCAGATGCGTTTCGACCTCAGTCAGGGTTTTCCGCTGCTGACAACGAAGAAGCTCCATCTGAAATCGATCATCTACGAATTGCTCTGGTTTCTCGCCGGCGACACCAACGCCCGCTATCTTCAGGAACATGGCGTGAGAATCTGGAATGAGTGGGCCGACCCCGACGGCTCGCTGGGCCATATCTACGGCTATCAGTGGCGATCGTGGCCCGACTACCGGGGCGGCTCGATCGACCAGATCTCGCAGGCAGTCAACGACATCGTCAACAATCCCGAAAGCCGCCGCATAATCGTCAGCGCATGGAATGTCGGCGATCTCGACAACATGAACCTTCCCCCCTGCCACGCCTTCTTCCAGTTTTATGTGGCCGACGGTCGCCTGAGCCTTCAGCTCTATCAGCGCAGCGCCGACTGTTTTCTCGGAGTGCCGTTCAATATCGCCAGCTATGCGCTGCTGACAATGATGATGGCGCAGGTCACCGGGCTTAAGCCGGGCGATTTCATCCACACTCTGGGCGACACGCATATCTATCACAACCATTTCGACCAGGTGAAGCTTCAGCTCACGCGCGAGCCGCGTCCACTGCCGCGCATGGTGATAAATCCCGACGTGAAGAGTATCTTCGACTTCAAATATGAAGATTTCGAGCTGCGCGACTATGATCCGTGGCCTCACATTAAAGCAACTGTTGCCGTATGAAGCCTGTTGTAACAATCATTGTCGCCGTTGCCCGCGATGGCGCGATAGGACGCCGAGGCGATCTGCTTTTCCATATCAGCGACGACCTGCGCCGGTTCAAACGGCTGACGATGGGCCACCCCATAGTCATGGGGCGCAAGACTTTCGAATCATTCCCGAAAGGGCCGCTTCCGGGGCGCACTAACATCGTGGTCACCCGTAGCGGCGACTACGACGGCCGCGGTGCAACAGTGGCCGGCAGTCTCGACGAGGCTCTGAAAGTAGCCGCCGCCGAAGAGACCGGACGTATATTTATATTAGGAGGCGGCGAAATCTACCGACAGGCTTTCGGCATTGCCGATGCACTCGAACTGACCTCCATCGATGCCGCAGTCGGCGATGCCGACACCTTCTTCCCCGAGATTGCCGACGCCGACTGGCAGCTCATCGAGGAAATGGGCCCCATAACCGACGAGAAGTCGGGCGTCAGCTATAGCTTCCGAAGCTACGTCCGCCGGTAATTTTGAAGCAATCAGCGTCGGAAACGCTCTGGCGTAGGGGGCTGTTGCTAACCCCTGGTTTTAAATGATTTTCCGCCCTGAATGTGGCCGGAGGTGTTGCAGAACTGGCTAAGCGTAGGGATGCTCCTTAATGCTATTAACTTAGAAGAAATCAGCGTCAAGAACGCTCTGGCGTAGGGACGTGCCTCAATGCTATTAACTTAATGAAATCAGCGTCAGAAACGCCCTGGCGTAGGGACGTGCCTTAATGCTATTAACTTAAGGATTCAGATAGCCTCTTTATAGTTAGTCATCGTCACATATTTACCGCTTGTTTTTATTTTACGGA
>DBGBEM010000275.1:0-3685 GCA_048477235.1 Muribaculaceae bacterium
GTCTGCTTCTCGGGCTGACAATCGGCGGCCTCACCGGCTACTGGGTCGGGCGCCACACAAAGCTCTTCCCGACATCTCCGGCCGAGCCCGTAGAAAAAGTAGAGCCGATAACGACGCTCAACGACACATCCGCCACATCAATCACATCAGCAACATCAGCCACATCAGCCACACCTCTCACAACCGACACCGTGCGCGCCGACTACTACATAACCGACATGGCCCGCAAATACTATGGCAACAAAGACTTCTGGAGCTATATCTACGAAGAGAACGCCGACTCGCTCGGCCACCCCGAGCACATCCATCCCGGTCAGATTCTCGTTATCCCCGACGCCGCCAAATACGACATCGATTCCGACAACAAAGAGTCATTGAAGCGTGCCCGCGCGCTTGCCATAGAAATCTACCGCCGCTACAAATAGTCTCTGTTTGCCGCAAACAAACACGAGGCGCGGGAAAAACCCGCGCCTCGCTCATTTATTTCTCCTGAAGAATTATTTCACAAGCACCTTAGCGGTAACACCGCCCACGCTGACAAGGTAGACACCGGAGGCAACACCGTCGAAACGTGCCTCGCCGAGGTTGTCACCATTGGCGCTACCCATAAGGCGTCCGCTGAGGTCGAAGAGGCGGCAGCGCATTCCTTCGACACCGCTGACAATAATGCTCGAACCGTCGACAACAACGGAGATGTTGCGGTCGGCTGTCTCAACTTCGCCAATACCGGCCTCGGTTATGTCGATAAACGACGAGCAAAGAGGCAGATCCGGGAAGAGGCTGTTGAGCATCACACACAGCGCGCCGCTGACATTGACATTGAAGGTCGAAACGCCGTCGGCCACGCTTACCTGACGGGGCTGCGAAAGCTCATCGCCGGCAAGGTCGCCGTTCTCGTCGTAGTAAGGTACGCCGATAAACCAGCGGTAGTCGGTAGCCACACCGTCGACAACGGCCTGCGAAGAAAGGTCCACAGTCACACCCTCAGGCTCGACTTCGACGACGGCCTGCGGAGAGTAGCGGTAGACATACTTGACCTCTGAGGTCTTCGGAAGCGACTGGAACGTGAAGCAGTTCGAATCGATGAAGAGCACATTCAGCTTCGGAGTCTTGCTCAGATCAAGCGACGAAAGCAGGTTCGACGACAGAACAGCCTGTTCGAGATTCTCGGCGCCGGTGAAATCGATCTCAGTGAGATCAGTGAAGCACAGGCTGAGATCCCAGAGCAGCGGACATCCGAATTTAACCGACTTGGCGCCGTTGTAGTCGCCTACAAACGACTGGAGTTTGTCGAAACCGCTGAGATCGATATCTTTCAGCTGATTATTGCTGACTTTGAGCATTCTGAGCTCGGGATACTTTCTGGCGAAATCGAGATTCGTGAAGTTATTGCCGATAACATTGAGTTCCTGCAGAGACGACTCCGGCCACACAACCTGATCAGAAGTCAGTCCTCCTTCATAAATTGTCAGAGCAAAGAGGTCGGTCAGCTTCGAAACGTCGATCTTCGACAGTTTCACTCCGTTAAGCGAGAACACTCCGAGATCGCCCGTAGGAGAATAGCTGTAGAGACGGGCTTCGACGCCGGCTTTCGAGGCACACTGGAAGACAGTATATGTCTCATCGGTAAGAACATACTGCTCGAGATAACCGTTGCCTTCCCAGTCGATATAGACTGCGGTGTTGGGCTTGGTCGAGGTCATGATGAGACCGCAGTCGACGCTCTCTGTCGGCGTCCAGGTCGCCACAGCGTTTGTCGGACGTTCGGCGGCCTTGATCACGCTCGTGCGCGTCGGGTTGGCGGTGAATGCCGGGAACAGCGGATGGCTTATCTCGCAATAGACGTTTCCGATCGAGGCGTCTTCGAAAATCGACACACCGTCGCGCTGAGAAATCTTCGCCGCGGGAATGACACTGTTGTCGGCAGCGCTGCGCCATGTATAGACGGTCTTCTTGCCGTCACGGTCGAGCCACTGCGACGTCAGATTGACGGTCGGGGCAAGTTCGGGCAGAAGAACCTCCGACTGCGGAGCATAAATATAGGTTGCGACGCGCTCAGTAGAGGGCAGATTCGGTATGGCGATATTGTTATAGCTCAGGTCGAGTGAGACAAGCGGATTGTAGGAGGCGATGGGGAGGGCTGTCAGATTGTTGTGGCTGACATCGAGAGTAGCGATTGCCTCCATGTCTTCGAGGTCGACAGCTTCGAGAAGATTGTTCGACAGATCCATGAAGCTGATGTTCGAAGCGCGGTCGAGAGCGATCTCGGTAAGCTTGTTGTTGCTGAGGTCGAGGGTGTATAGAGTCGAGAGATCGGGGTCGGTAAACGACGTGAGCGAATTGTAGCTGGCATCGAGATTCGAAAGCACGTTCTTGGCATAGCCGTTGGCTCCGGTAAGGTCGAGGGTCTTCAGCATATTGTGGCTCAGATCGAGATCGCGCAGGCAGCGGTTCCAGGTCAGATCGATCGTCTGGAGGCCGGTGGAATTGAGTTTGAGAGTGCTGAGCGAGCGCGCCTGATCGAGGTCGATCGACTTCATCGGGTAGCCGTCGATGGCCAGCGAAGTTATATCGCTGCCCTCAGGCATATAGACGGTCACTTCAGCACCGCCGGTGACTGTGACATTGTCCGCCCCGGGAAGCGCGGAACCTGTTGCAGTGAAGTTCTGCATTGTTCCGTCGCCGGCATCGACCATAAAGGTTACGGGGGCCGACTGCGTCGCGTTGCTGACACCTACTTTCATCTTCAGGGGATTGCCGCTACCGTTGCTCTTGATTTTGACAACAGGGCTCGGCTTTCCGAAATCGGCGGCCGTCTTGACCATGAACTTAGCTGTTCTGAGATTATAGGCAGGCAGGGCTGAGTTGTGGAATTCCACATAGACACTGTCGGAGAGGGCTTTCTTGAGAGTCACCACGCCGTTGGAGTAGCTGTAGTCCGAGGCTGCCACGGGGGTGGGATCGAGCGGAGCATCCTCATGGTAGTAATAGAGAGATGCCGTTGTCGTTGAGTTCGGGCGGTTGACTTTGGCCGAGAAATCGAGCGTCGCGCCTTCCTTATAGCTGCGTTCGACGGGGAACGGATTCTGCTGGTAGTAATATTCGAGGAACGTTTCGCGCTCGGCGGGCAAAGTTACGTAGTCAAGATTATTGTTTGCCACATTGAGGGCGTCAATATCAGGATTACCTGAAATATCGATGGAAGTCAGCTGGTTCAGCGAGCAGTTGAGAGCCTGAAGAGCGATATTTTTCGATATGTCGAGACTTGTCAGGGCGTTACCGTTGCAATAGAGGCGGATAAGCTTCGGATTCTTGCTGACATCGAGCGAAGTCAGGTTGTGGCCCCAGCCCCACGATCCGGCATGTCCGCAGTATAGCTCCTGAAGGTAGGGATTGTTAGTGACATCAACCTCTTCGACGTAAGTGTCGCTGACATTCAGAATAAGCAGCTTTGGATTTTTCGACACATCGATCGACGATATCCGCGTCACGTCGGCCGTCAGGCGCAGCAGCTCCGGGCATTTCGTCGGGTCGAGCTTCGTCAGCGTCCGGCAGGCGAATGCGTCGAACGACTTCATTGCCGGATACTGGGTGAGGTCGAAACTCTGGTCGAGATGATCGATGGCTTCCATCTCGAGGATTGTCAGATTCGGCTTGGGCGTGCCGATTTTTAGCGGCGCCACGT
>DBGBEM010000276.1:0-6060 GCA_048477235.1 Muribaculaceae bacterium
TCTTTACAGCATCAACAGTCAGTCAACTTTTTCCAACATGAAAATAAAACGCTTATTTTCTTTAGTTATGGCCGCGGCAGCTCTTTTTGCGGCCGTTCCGCACGCCGAAGCAGGCAAATTCATCGAAATCAAGGGGCCCGACCTCATCAAGCCAGACGGCTCGAAGCTCTTCATCAGGGGCACAAACCTCGGCAACTGGCTCAACCCCGAGGGCTATATGTTCGGTTTCCAGCGCACCAACTCGCCGCGTTTTATCAACGAGATGCTTTGCCAGCTTGCCGGCGAGGAATATGCCGCCGAATTCTGGCAGAAGTTCAAAGACAACTACATCACACGCAAAGACATAGAGTTCATCGCCTCGACAGGTGCCAACACAATCCGCCTGCCGTTCCACTACAAGCTCTTCACCGACGAAGACTACATGGGCCTTACGTCCCGTCAGGACGGTTTCGCACGCGTCGACAGCGTAGTGGGCTGGTGTCGCGACAACGGTCTCTATCTCATTCTCGATATGCACGATGCCCCCGGCGGCCAGACAGGCGACAATATCGACGACAGCTACGGCTATCCCTGGCTTTTCGAAAGCGAAAAGCTTCAGCAGCTCTTCTGCGACATCTGGCAGAAGATAGCCGAGCGCTATAAAGACGAGCCTGTAATTTTAGGCTATGAGCTTATCAACGAACCTATAGCCCCATATTTCGACAATGTCGAGGAACTCAACGCCCGCCTTGAACCGCTCCACAAACGCGCCGTAAAGGCTATCCGTGCCGTCGACACAAACCACATCATACTGCTCGGCGGCTCACAGTGGAACGGCAACTTCAAACCTTTCACCGATTCGGCCTACGACGACAAGCTGATGTATACCTGCCACCGCTACGGCGGCGATCCCACTCCCGAGGCGATCGGGAATTTCATCGAGTTCCGCGATAAGGTCAACCTTCCGATGTATATGGGCGAGATCGGCCATAACACCGACGAGTGGCAGAGCCGTTTCTGCGAGACACTCGAGAACAATAATATCGGCTATACATTCTGGCCCTACAAAAAGGTCGACAAATCGTGTATGGCAGCTATCACGCGTCCCGAAAACTGGGAAATCATCGTGAACTTCGCCGAGGCTCCGCGCGGCACCTACAAAGAGCTCCGCGAAGCGCGCCCCGACGTCAGAACCGCCCGCAAAGCCCTCGCCGACTGGCTCGAGAACATCAGAATCGAGAACTGCACGCCTCAGACCTCCTACATCGAATCGATAAAGCTGAAAGCCCCCGCCACCCCGAATCAGTAACTTTGCTGATTTTGTTGTAACTTTGCGGGGTCAAAAAGGAATCAGCATTATGTACTACGTCATCAAACGCATGGAAGTCTCCGGGTCGCACAGGCTCGAGCTGTCGTATGAAAGCAAGTGCGCCAACACCCACGGCCACAACTGGGTCATCACGGTTTACTGCGCTGCCCGGGAGCTCAATGCCGACGGCATGGTCTGTGATTTCAAGCATATCAAAGACACGATTCACGGCGCGCTCGACCACCGCCATATCAACGACGTGCTACCCTTCAACCCGACAGCCGAAAACATAGCCCGTTGGGTTGTCGGCCAGATTCCGCAATGCTACAAGGCGTCGGTTCAGGAAAGCGAAGGTAACATCGCCGTCTATGTCGACGACTCCTTCAACGGGCCGGCTCTATGACAGTCAACGAGATCTTCTACTCACTTCAGGGCGAGGGGCGCTTCGCTGGCACTCCGGCCGTGTTTGTGCGCTTCTCGGGATGCAATCTGCGTTGTGACTTCTGCGACACCAACCATCAGTCGGGCCGGAAGATGACCGAGGCCGAGATTGTCGACAGCATCCGGGAATTTCCGTCGGAACACGTAATCCTCACCGGCGGAGAACCTGCTCTACAGCTCACTGCCCCACTGCTCGGACAGCTCAAACGCGCGGGCAAGATCGTCCATATCGAAACCAACGGAACGGTTCGCCTCGCCAATGACGTAGCCGCCATGATCGACTGGATAACCGTGTCGCCTAAATTCGGCATGATTCCTGAGATACAGCGCATCGACGAGCTGAAGGTTGTGTTCGACATGAACCACACCGACCATATCGACCGCCTCGCCGGTGTCGGCGCCACCGACGATCAGTGCTATTACCTTCAGCCATGCGACCGCAACGACGACGCCTACAACGAACGCAATCTCGCGGCATGCATCGACTATATCAGGCGCAACCCGCGCTGGAAGCTGTCGCTCCAGCTCCACAAACTGCTCGGCATCCGCTGACGTCCTCCCCGTCCTTAATATCCAACTGACATAACCTTACAGCCCCGTCGACACGTCGGCAGGGCTTGCTACGTCGTTTAACAATCCCATTAAGCATATTTAACAATCGGGGGGGGTATTTAGTAAATTTATGTATAATTTTGTGCCGCCTGTTCGGGATACAGGCCATCATATGTAATCTTTTATTAATCAATAAATAGTATGAATAAACTTTTACTTGCTTTACTTCTTCTCAGCTCTCTGCCGGTTTGGGGCGCCGACCCGTCGACACCGGTCTACTTCGAAAGCGGCGATCTGAAATATCAGTATTTCGACGGAACAGAATACTATATCGGAGGCTACTCCAGATGGGACAATGGTGTAATGACCGAAATACCGAAAGAAGGAGATGTCTGCATTGTCTCGGTCAATCCCGACTACACGGGGACTGACCTTGTGATTCCCGAGACCGTTCAATATAACGGCAAGGACATTCGCGTTGTCGGCATTGACGCAAAGGCATTCGCAGACAACCAGACAATTACATCGGTTTCTTTCCCTTCAACCTTTCCTCAGAAGTTCGGGGAGGGCTATCATTATTATGATGAGTCCAGTCCCTATTCTCAGGATGCTCCCCTGATGGGAGCTTCAGCTTTCGCCGGCTGCACGAACCTGAAAAAGGTTGTCTTTTCAAGCGGGCTTACCGAGTTCTACAGCAAAGACCTTTTCACCGGCTGCCCGATCTCCGAGGTCGTAATTCCCGAGACTCTCACTAAATTCAACGGTTTTCTCGAGGGGTCGGCCGTTGAGACAATCGAAATCCCGGCCTGGGTGACCACTATCAGCTTCCAGAACTGCACAAAACTCAGAGAGATTCCCGCGCTCCTTGGCATGACTGAAATTCCCCAGAGCTGCTTCTCGAACTGCGATGCTCTCGTAAATGCCGTTACGCCCGTCAATGCCACAAGCGTCGGAAACTACGCTTTCAAGGGTTGCGATAATCTGGAGACACTTGTGATCAGCGACAAGGTGACAGCTATCGGCCAGGAAGCAGCATATAAGTGTCCAAAGCTTGAGGAAGTGACAATCGGGAGCGACGTAACTACATTTGCTTCAGGCTGTTTCAACAATAGCGATGCAATAAAAAAAGTGTTCTTCATGCCGACGACACCTCCGCGGTTCTATCAGCTTGGAGCTCCGGGCATGTCGGGCAAAGATGCCAACATTTTCAGCACGACTACCTACGAGAACGCTACCGCATACGTCCCCAACGGCACCAGAGCAGCCTACATGGCAAAAGATTGGTTTAAATTCACCGACCACAACACCACTGGCGTCGGCAATATCGCCGCAGATAATACGGCAACCCCCGCTGAATTTTTCACAATTCAGGGTGTTCAGGTGAGCAGCGAAGCTCTGACTCCCGGAATCTACATCAAACGTCAGGAAGACACAACAACAAAAATTATCATCCGCTGACACAGCGGCACGCATACCCCGGCGGCGCGCTCCCGACCTCGGGCAGCGCGCCGCTTCTGTTGAAGACCTACAATAAAACCATAGGGAGTGACGATATGTTAGTAGTGTGAACAAAACAGTTTTTAAAGATATGACGAAATCAGACGAACAACGCGCTCTCGACTATCACCGCTATCCGCACCCCGGAAAGACCGAGGTTATCCCGACCAAACCCTACGACACTCCCGACGACCTCTCGCTGGCCTATTCGCCCGGGGTAGCCTATCCTTGCCTCGCCATCAAGGATGATGCCGACAGAGTTTTCGACTATACGAACCGCGGCAACCTCGTGGCCGTCATCTCCAACGGCACTGCCGTGCTCGGGCTCGGCGACATCGGCGCGAAGGCCGGAAAACCTGTGATGGAAGGGAAGGCTCTGCTGTTCAAGATTTTCGCAGGGCTCGACGCTTTCGATCTCGAAATCGACGAGAAGAATCCGCAGGAGTTCATCAAGACGGTTGCCCGGCTGGCTCCGACTTTCGGCGGAATAAATCTCGAGGATATCAAGGCGCCGGAATGTTTCGAGATTGAAAAAGAGCTACGCAGCCGGCTCGACATTCCAGTCATGCACGACGACCAGCACGGCACCGCCATAATTTCGTCGGCAGCTCTCATAAATGCCCTAAAGCTTCAGGAGAAGAGTATAGGGAATGTGCGGCTGGTTGTCAACGGAGCCGGAGCGGCTGCCATAGCCTGCACGCGTCTGTTCTGCGAATTAGGGCTGCGGCATGAGAATATCGTCATGTGCGACCGCCACGGAGTGATCAGACAAGACCGCGGCTCCCTGACTCCGACAAAAGCCGAGTTCGCCACCACGCGCGACCTCCACACTCTGGCCGACGCCATGAATGGGGCCGACGTGTTCCTCGGGCTGTCGGTGGCCGACGTTGTCACGCCTGAGATGGTCAGGTCGATGGCCGACCGCCCGATTGTGTTCGCGCTGGCCAATCCCGAACCCGAGATTGCCTATGAATCGGCGATCAAGGCGCGCCCCGATCTTATTTTTGCCACAGGCCGCAGTGACTATCCCAACCAGATAAACAATGTTCTCGGCTTCCCCTATATTTTCCGTGGCGCACTGGACTGCCGGGCCACGGAAATCAACGAGCCTATGAAAGTCGCCGCCGCCAAAGCCATCGCCGCACTCGCGCAGGAGCCTGTGCCCGAAGACATTATAAAGGCTTACGGTGTTGACGGGCTGACGTTCGGCAAAGACTATATTCTGCCGAAACCGTTCGACCGCCGGTTGCTGACGGTTGTTGCGCCTGCCGTGATCAGCGCCGCAGAAGAATCGGGAGTCGCCCGCAAAAAAATCGAGGACATGACCCTCTATCAGGAGAGGCTGCATGAGATAATCTGCTCCAACGATTCTCTGATCGCATATATGATAAAGGCTCAGGAAGCATGCTGCGTCCATTGACGCGCATACTCCTGCACATCCTATGGAAGCCCCGACATCACTGCCGGGGCTTCCGCATTGTATGATTGGCCGTTACCGCTTTCATAAATCAATATGATATGAGATATGCAAAATTACGCAGAAAAATCCGTCTGAGTCTCAACAAATGTTGAAAACATTAATTAGGCTGCTGATCTGCCTATATTTTTCGTAACTTTGCAACTATAAAGCGACCTCTATGGAAGAAAACGAAAATAAGCTCGAATCTGTCAATGGAAGCAATAGCTCTCCATTGCTGCCAATAGAAAGTCTAATCCATGTCATTCGAGACCAGCAGGTGATGCTGGATAGTGATTTAGCTCGATTGTATGGAGTGGAAACACGTGTCCTCAACCAGGCAGTGAAACGTAATATAGAGAGATTCCCAGAAGATTTCATGTTCCAACTTAGCAAAGAGGAATCTCAGAACTTGATATCACAAATTGTGACATCAAGTTCAAGATCACAAAATGTGACCTTGAACGTTAAGAGAGGAAAGAATATTAAGTATCTGCCTTATGCGTTCACTGAAAATGGGGTTGCCATGCTAAGTAGTGTGCTTCGGTCCAAAACAGCTATCGAGGTAAATATTCGCATTATGAGGGCTTTTACTGCCATGCGCAGTTTCCTGATGAGTAATGCGCATTTGTTTAAAAGGCTTGAAACCATAGAGCATAATTACTTACTTGTCAATCGCCATCTGTCGGAACATGACAGAAAATTTGAAGAGGTGCTGTCGCGCCTTGACGACAAGGATTCCGACCCGATAGAGGGATTTTTCTTTGAAGGGCAGATATTCGACGCATATTCGCTCATATCTGATTTGATAAGGAAAGCCTCAAGG
>DBGBEM010000277.1:0-3150 GCA_048477235.1 Muribaculaceae bacterium
CGACATGTAGGGATGCTCCATGGAGCATCCGGCCAATTTAGTTGTCAGCAGTCGCTATGACGGCTGCACCATGGTGCAGCCCTACATAAAATGCACAAATACTTACTGTTTTATCTATAAACGCAAATTTACAAATAAAAACTAAACAGCAGCCTAATATTGCAGGATTCAGGAATAAAAAAAATCTGAAGATCAGCATCAGAGAGTTCTGTCTGGCCGTCGGAAAAGCAATAAATACCGGAAACGGGCGTTATTCAATAGTAATACTACGCCTTAGAAATGAACGCCAGAAGTTTTTTAAGATATATTTTTCTCACTGTGGCCCTTCTCGGCGCCGTCAGCGCCGGGGCTTTTCCCGCCGAAACCTACGCCAAGGCCTCACGTCTGGCCGAAGGTCGGTGGATAAAAGTCAGGGTCGACCAAACGGGAATGCATTTCATTCCCGCCTCGACATTGCGGTCGTGGGGATTCTCCACTCCTGCCGACGTCAGGGTCTACGGCTACGGCGGCGCGCGCCTCAGCGATCTGCTCAGCGCGTCGACCTACGCCGACGATATTCCGCCCGCTCCGGCCGTCTACACCGACACCGGCATCTATTTCTATGCCGTAGGGACAGTCACCTGGCTCTCGCCCGACAAAGACGGCATGATTGTCCACCATCTCAGCCCCTGGAGTGAGGCCGGTTACTACTATCTTAGCGCTACCGGCGAAGACATTCCCGAGCTGCCGCGCTCGGGTTCGTCGGCCGCAGGACGCACTCAGTCCACAACGTTCACCGAAGCCCTATTCCATGAGCAGGATCTCGAAAGTCCGGGCGAGACAGGCCATATTCTTGTCGGCGAGGATTTCCGCTACACTCCGCGACGCCAGTTCACTTTCGCTCTTCCCGACCGCGTGGAGGGCACAGACATCGGCATGAACTGCCGGTTCTTCACCAACGCATTGTCGAGCGCCCCGACACTTTCGTTCTCGGCGAACGGGAAACCGCTCACCCCGTCGGCCCGCTGCCCCGTGAGCAGCGGCGACTCTTACGGCGACACGACGCAGATACGACGCACGTTCAGCCTGACGGGCAACAGCCTCAACCTCGAGATAAGCTATTCGGCTTCCGGCACTGTCAGCCGCGCGGCCCTCGATGCTCTGACTGTGAACTACACCCGCCGACTTGCGCTTCAGGGGGGCACTCTTGACTTCGCCACCTCCGACGCCGCCCTTAAACTCGCAGGCGCCACGGCCGAGACCCGGGTGTGGGACGTCACGGAACCGCGCAGCGTCAAGGCAATCGCCACCGAAGCATCGGGCGACGCACTGACATGGCTCAGTGACTATACCGGCTACCGGCGTTACACGGCATGGACGCCGGGCGCAGCTATGCCCTGCCCCACGATGGTCGGACAGGTTGCCAACCAGAATATCCACGGCGAAGAAACGCCCGACATGATAATCGTCACCATCGCCGCCGCCCGCGAACAGGCGCGACGTCTTGCCGCACTTCATACCGACAGTTCCGATTCGCTCAAGGTTCTCATTGTCAGCCCCGAGCAGGTTTTCAACGAATTCGGCTCTGGCTCGGGCGACGTGAACGCTATCCGGCGCATGGCCAAGATGTTCTACGACCGCGGCGAGAACGGCGGCCACCGGCTCCGCTTCCTGACCCTGATGGGGCGCGCCACCTACGACAACCGCCACGCCACTGCCACACTGCGCAACGCCGGCTATGAGACACTGCCGATATGGCAGAGCGACGCCGGAAGCAACGAAAGCTACAGTTTCTGCACCGACGACTTCCTCTCATTCCTCGACGACGACTCAGGCCTCAGGCCCGGCGCCGACCGCCAGCGCATAGCTGTCGGCCGAATCCCCTGCCGCACCGCCGAAGAGGCCACCCAGTATGTCGACAAACTGACCGACTACATGAAGAAACCTGTTTCGGGCGAATGGAAGAACAAATATATCGTTGTCGCCGATGATCAGGACAACGGCGAACATCTCGATCAGGCCGAAAAATTCGTCAGCGCAATGGAAGAGACCGGCCGCGGCAACGAATTCCTCTACAATAAAATCTATATCGACGCCTACGAGAAAATCGGCGGTGTAACCAAAGGCGCACGCGACAGAATGTTCAAGCTTTTGGGCGAAGGGACAGCCTGGTACTGCTATATAGGCCATGCGAGCATCGACGGATGGACAGCCGAAGGAATGCTGCGGCGCGCCGATTACGCCGACATGTTCTACTACCGCAAGCTGCCCATTCTATATGCCGCGACCTGCACATTCTCGCGCTGGGACGGCTCGCTCGACTGCGGCGCCGAGATGCTTTTCAACAATCCCTCGGGAGGTATAATCGCGTCGATATGCCCGACGCGCCCCGTCTACATTTCGAGCAACGGAGTATTCACGCGCCAGATGGGACGCGCAATGATGGAACGCGACGAAAAAGGCCGCTTCAAGACTATCGGCGAAATATTCATGGCCGCCAAGAATATGCAATCGACCGACGCCAACCGGCTGCGCTACGTGCTGATGGGCGACCCGGCTCTTCGTGTGCCTACACCTTCGAACCGGCTCGTACTGACAGAGATCGCCGGAACCGCGCTCGACGATGCCGAGGCTCAGCCGACACTGAAAGCGCGCCAGCAGGCTGTCATCAAAGGCTATGTGGCCGACCCTGACGGCCGCAAGCTCGACAACTTCAATGGCTTGCTCGACCTCTCGATCTACGACGCCGAAGAGAGCATCGAGACCCTCGGACGCGGCACCCCCGACGATCCCGGCCGCGTAATAGTCTTCGACCAGCAGGGCTCGCGGCTCTACACCGGTCGCGACAGCATCAGCGGCGGCGAGTTCGAGATAAAAGTAGCCATGCCGGCCGAAATAGCCGACAACTGGCGCCCGGCGGCCATAAACATGTTTGCCCTCGCCGACGACGGCACCGAGGCTATGGGACAATGCCGCCGCGCCTACGTCTACGGCCACGACGCCAACGCTCCCGCCGACGACACCCCGCCTGTTATCGAGAACCTCTATCTCAACCACGAGAGTTTCAAAAACGGCGACGCCGTCAACGAGAGTCCGATGGTGTTCGCGCGCGTCAGCGACGACATAGGCATCAATCTCTCGCAGGCCGGCGTGGGCCACACCCTGCTGCTT
>DBGBEM010000278.1:0-1036 GCA_048477235.1 Muribaculaceae bacterium
CTGTATGCTATACCGTCGACCCGAAAGACGAAACTCCCGCAGCCGCTCCCGTCGAAGAGAAGAAAGGATTCTTCTCGCGCCTCTTCGGTAAAAAGGAAGAGCCGGCAGCCGCTCCCGAAGTCAAGAAAATCTTCACCGACAGCTACTTCGTCGACAAGGCCAAAGAGATGCATCGCCTCGGCGCAAAGATCATCACCCTCAAGGACATGGCCGGTCTCGTCAACCCGATGCGCGCCGCCTCGATTATCTCCAAACTCCGCGCAGCTCTGCCCGCCGACGTTCCCGTAGACTTCCACACCCACTGCACCCCCGGCTACGGTCTGGCATCGTCGCTGATGGCTATCATCAACGGCGTCGACATTCTCGACACCAACATCTGGTGGTTCGGAGGCGGCTCCGCAGCTCCCGCTATCGAGCTCATATATATCTTCTGTAAGAAACTCGGCGTTGAAATGGAAGTCAACATGGAAGCCGTCGGCCGCATCCGTGAAAAACTTCTCGATGCCCGCAAGACTCTTGCCGCATTCGACCTCCACAAAGACGACATGCAGCGTCCGTTCGATCCCCTCAACGACAAACTTCCCGCTGAAGTCGACGCCCTCTTCGACCGCGCTATCGAAATGGCAAAGGCCGGCAATGAAGACGCTCTGCTCGAAGCCTGCCACGCTATCGAAAAATACTTCGGCTTCCCGAAACCCAACGAAATCGTCAAATTTGCCGAAGTGCCCGGCGGTATGTATTCCAACATGGTCGCCCAGCTCAAGGCCCTCAAAGCCGACGACCTTCTCGACGACGCCATGCGTCTCATTCCGAAAGTCCGCCGCGACGCAGGTCTCGTACCCCTGGTTACACCTACCAGCCAGATCGTAGGCTCGCAGGCAGTGTTCCTCGCTATCGACCGCAAAAACGGCAAGCCCGACTACTCGAACAAGTCGAACCAGTTCATCTCGCTCGTCAAAGGCGAATACGGCAAGACCCCCGTTCCCGTTGATCCCGCTTTCCGCGCCCAGATAACCGGAAGCCCCGAAGAAAAGGC
>DBGBEM010000279.1:0-2653 GCA_048477235.1 Muribaculaceae bacterium
GCCGAGCCCTACGAAGTCGGCCATCTCCTGAACGGTGGCCGGAGCCAGAACGATAAGATGGTAGTCGCCGTGGCCGCCTCCCTTGGTGGCCTGGAAATAGTCACCCTGGCTGGGCTGGATGGTGCCGAGGCCGGGGCCTCCGCGCATAACGTTAATGATCAGCGTCGGAAGCTCGCCGGCGGCGATATAGCTGATTCCTTCCTGCATGAGGCTGACGCCCGGCGACGAGCTCGACGTCAGCACGGCCTTGCCGGCCGATGCGCCGCCATAGACCATGTTGATGGCCGAAACTTCGCTCTCGGCCTGCAGGACAACCATGCCCGTGGTTTCCCACGGCATAAGCTCTTCGAGGGTTTCGAGGACCTCGCTCTGAGGGGTGATGGGGTAGCCGAAATAGCCGTCGGCGCCATAACGGATGGCGGCGTGGGCCAACACTTCGTTGCCCTTCATCAACCTCACTTCTTCATCCTTGGTTTTCTCTGTCATTGTGTTTTCAGTGGGGGATAATTTGATGAGAATAACTTGCGCAGCGGCCTTAGCCTTTTTCTACCACGCGATAAACAGTAAAGCAGCTGTCGGGGCAAACGGCGGCACACGATCCGCAGCCGATGCATGCGTCGGCATGGGCGTCGTAAGCGTAGTGGTAACCGCGGTCGTTGACCTCGTTGGGCTGCAATTCAAGCACGTCGCTCGGACAGGCCACTACACACAGGCCGCAACCTTTGCAACGTTCGCGGTCGATTTCGACCGCTCCATAAATTTTCGCCATAGATTTAAAGTTAGATACGATGGTTTGTGCAAATTTAGCAAAGAGGTGCCAACCTCCAACGATTTTAACACTCTATAACAGTCTGACGGGTCGGACTTGTCGGACAAGTCGGACTTGTCGGACGCGCCCGAAACGCCCTGTTGTTTTTTTAATTTGCTATTACCGAAAGTTTTCTGTAACTTTGCCGCGATTTTTCAACCACCGCAACTAAGCAATGGGAAAGTTAACCGGGTTCAATGTCGCTCTGGCAGGTCTTTCTCAGGGGAAACACTCTATGGAGTTTCACCTGGGCAAGCAGTTTTTCGTTGACATGGAAAGCTCTGACATTCAAGACGCTGACCTCGACGCAAGGCTTGAGATAGACTTCTCTCACGGCGTTTATGCGCTCTCGTTCGACATCGCGGGCACTGTAACGCTGACCTGCGACCGCTGTCTCGGCCCGCTGCAGTGGCCTGTCGACACGGTCTACAGTCTGACCGTCAAATATGGCGAAGAACGCGACGACAGCGCCGACGGCGTTATGGTTCTGCCTCAGTCAGAGCCCTCGCTCGACATCGCTCCCATTCTCTATGAGACGGTAGAGCTCGAGATTCCGCTCAAGCACGTCCACGACGAAGGAGCCTGCGACAGCGCCATGACCGACATGCTCGAACGCCACAGCGCCGCCATCCCCGACGGCGACGGCCCCGTCGACCCGCGCTGGAACGAACTGAAAAAACTTACCGATAACAATTAAACATATATAACAGCAAACAACAATGGCACATCCTAAACGCAAACAGTCAAAGACCCGCACCGCAAAGCGTCGCACCCACGACAAAGCTGTAGCACCCACCATCGCCATCTGCCCCAACTGCGGCGCCTGGCACGTCTACCACACCGTATGCGGCGAATGTGGATTCTACCGCGGCCGTGTAGTTCTCGAGAAGTCAGAGGCTATCTGATTCAGCGCTTTCTGACTTCAGCCGGCGCCCAAGGCGCCGGCGAGCTCTCCGAACAAACCCCGGCGGCGACAGCTGCGGGGCTCGCTGTCTATAAACCCCTACAAGCCTAAAACAATGGTTTACGCCAAAATAACCGGAATCGCCTCTTACTTGCCCGACGACATCCTCGACAACGAAATGCTCTCGAAGATGGTCGACACCAACGACGAATGGATAACAACCCGCGTCGGCATAAAGGAGCGCCGGATACTCCGCAAGGATGTCGGTTCGAGCTATATGGGCGCCGAGGCCATAAAACGCCTCCTTGCCAAAACCGGCACGGCCCCCGAAGAGGTCGAGCTCATTATCTGCGCCACGTCGAACCCCGACTACCGCTTCCCCTCGACAGCATCGGTCATCGCCGGCCTCACCGGCGCCACCGCCGGCTACGGCTACGACATTCAGGCCGCCTGCGCCGGATTCATCGTTGCCCTGCAGGACGCCAAAGGATATATCCTCTCGGGCCTCTACAAGAAGGTCGTCGTTGTCTGCACCGAGAAGATGTCGTCGATGATCAACTACGAAGACCGCTCGACCTGCGCGCTCTTCGGCGACGGCGCCGCCGCAGTGCTCGTCGAACCGGTCGAGAGCGACACCCCGACAGGTGTGATCGACGCCGTGCTCCACGTCAACCCCGAGGGCATGCCCCATCTGGTAATGCCCGCCGGCGGCTCGGCCCTGCCGACGACAATCGAGACCGTCAAAGCCGGACAGAACTTCCTATTCCAGGACGGACGCCACGTCTACAAGCACGCCGTCACCGACATGCTCTCTTCGACACTGACAATCATGGAGCGCAACTCGCTGACGGTCGACACCGTCGACTGGCTCGTGCCCCATCAGGCAAACCTCCGCATTATCGAGGCCGTCGCCTCGCGCGCGAAGATGCCGATGGAGAAAG
>DBGBEM010000280.1:0-5592 GCA_048477235.1 Muribaculaceae bacterium
CCGCGGCATAAAGGCCGGCTATGCGAAGTTCGAGACTTTCCCCGTCTGGAACCTTCCGCTTAAGCATCCCGTCAACGTTGCCTACGAGGCTGCGACGGCCGATCTCAACGACGTCAACATGATCGACCCGTTCCATCTCGAAGCCTACGGCAAGACGGCTATAAACTATAACCGCGATATCGAGATATTCCCGGTGCTCAACGCCCTGTTCGAAGGCATCTACGGCGAGAATCCCTATAAATCGCCGACCGATATGGGCGTCAACATGGTCGGTTTCTGTATCAGTGACGACGCCGAATGTTGCCGCGCATCGAAAAACGAGCTCGTGCTGCGTTATTTCACCGCCCTCAACCGATTTGCGAGCGGTGCCACCACCGATTCGGAGGTCAACAAGATAAAGCTGCTTATGCAGCAGTCGAAAATCGACGCCGGCTACCGCCCCGCCGTCACCGCCGCACGAAACCGCGCACAGCTCAGCGGACGCCCCTGCTCGGCCATAGAGCTTGCCGACGGAACCATCATAACCGGCGAGAGCGGCGATCTGCTCGGTCCGAGCGCCGCACTGATCCTTAACGCCATAAAGCATCTGGCCGGAATCGACCACAGTGTCAAGCTCATTCCGCAACACATGATCGAGCCTATCCAGGCAACCAAGACCAACTATCTCGGCAGCCGAAACCCGCGCCTCCACACCGACGAGGTTCTCGTGGCTCTGAGCGTTCTCTCGACCCACGACGATGCCTGCCGCCGCGCTCTGGCCACGCTGCCGCTGCTGCGCCGCTGTCAGGCCCACTCGACGGTTGTGCTCGGCGAGGTCGACCACAAGATTTTCAAGAAGCTCGGCGTCGGACTTTCGACCGACCCGGCTCCGCGGCGCCATTGAACAACATAGCGACGAGGGGTGTTGTAACAGTTGAAAATCAGCAACAACACTCCTAAACGCTATGACTGCAAAGAATATCATCGCCTCAGCCCTTGTCACCGGCGCTCTTGTCTCTACACCGGCTCCCGTCGGAGCCTGCTCGCGCGTCGTCTACCACGGAGCCGACAGCATAATAACCGTAGGACGGTCGCTCGACTGGCGCACACCGATCCCAACCAATCTATGGGTCTACCCGCGCGGACTTGTCAAGAAAAGTCACAACCTCCCCGGAGCTTTCGAATGGAAAGCCAGATACGGCTCGGTCTATGCCGTGGGCTATGACACCGGCATTACCGAGGGAATCAACGAAAAAGGGCTGACAGCCGCGTCGCTGTTCTGCAAGGGCGCCGTCTACGCCACCCCCGCGACAGCCGAGGGAAAACGCCCGATGTCGCTGGCGGTGTTCATCGCCTGGATTCTCGACCAGAATGCCACTACCGACGAGGCCGTAGCTATGATACGCGACAGCGGATTCACCATTTCAGCCTCTGATTTCGACAACGGAACGGTGCCGGCCCTCCATTTCGCCATCACCGACCTGTCGGGAAAGACGGCAATCCTCGAGTTTGTCGATGGCAAGCTCAATATCTACGAAGGCTCCGACCTCGATGTGCTGACCAACGACCCGGTTTATCCGTCGATGGAGGCCATCAACACCTATTGGGAAGGAATCGGGGGTACCCACTCGCTGCCCGGCACGGTAAAGAGTCCCGACAGATTCGTGCGGGCCTCGTTTTTCAACAAGAACGTCCGCCGCGCTACGTCGTCCGACAAGGCAGTCGACATCGTGCGCTCGATAATAATGAACGTGTCGGTGCCCGAAGACTATGCAGTCGAGGGGGAGCCTAACCTGTCGTCGACTCAGTGGCGCAGCGTGGCCGATCTTAACCGCCGGCGCTACTACTTCGACCTTGTAGGCAATCTCGGCGTATTCTATATTGACCTCTCCGCCCTCGACCTTCGCCCCGGTTCGGGCACGCGCCGGCTCGACACAGCCGCCACTGTCGACTTCGCCGGCTGCGCCAACGGGCTGCTCCGCCCCACCCCGCCCTTCACTCCGGCCTATTGACATTCTCAGTCTCCGACCAGAGTGCGGAACGGGACATGGTATTCGCCGACACCGGAGCCCGATATAATCCCCGCGCCCGTCGACACGTTACTGTGTTCCCAGACAGGATTCCCGAGTCCGACATTTCCTAAAATGCCATTGACACCTTCAGTAGTCGCCCACAGCGACATCATATAATTATAGTATCCGGCCGAGATGTGCGACAGTTTCATGACGTAGTCCGACACTCTCGGCTGCGTTATATCGCGGCAGACATAATGACAGCCCGGTATCGAGAAATGAATTGTATAGCTTTTGCCGGAGATCTGTCGGTCGGAGAAGACGGTATAGCCGTCGGTATCGCTGACAATGGCCTCAAGGGCGCCGACATGCTCCGAAAAAAGCGGTTCACGCGAGAAATCGGGATACAACGAAATCGTCACTTCGTTCGACGAATGATAAAGATTATCATCGTCGACATAGCTGTCGGGCGTATACGCCTTGCAGTCAAACATATAGTAATTGACAGCGTCGGCCGGATCAGTGAATGTCACCGCAAACGTGAGATCGAACCAGGCCTCCAGACGGTTGCCTCTGAGCTCTCTACGCAGATTGCTGACCGTCGGGACTACGTTGTCAATCTTTACAGCGCGCGGAACCGTGACCGAGCCGCTTGCCTCGCCGTATTCCTGACTGACGGCCCTGACAGCTATCTCGTCTCCCTCCCGGGCTACATAGTCCGAGACATAGAGATAATCGTCGCTGTTGTCCGACGGACTTTTCCCGTATGTGAGGGCATACGTCTCTGAGCCGTTCACGACAATGCAGACCTCGGCGTTCTTTATCTGAATGTCGATATCTTCGCCGGGAGCGCCCTCGGAATAGCGCCAGGTTCGCGTAACGTTTGCTGTCACCGGCTGTCCGGCGATTATATCGGAGTTGATGCAGACAACGGGAGTTGACTTGAGATCAGGCTCGAAGTCCTGATAACAGCCTGTCAGCATGGAAGCTGTCGCAACGATTACTGTAATTATTGATATTCTGTTCATTTTTGTTTCAGTTGAGGTTAGAATTCCCAGGTATATGAAACCGAGGGGATGAAAGGAAGAAGACGGACATACTGGAACACGGGCCGCGAAGTATAGCTGACTGAACCGTCAGGCCCGGTCACTATCCCGTAGCTGTCGCTGTAGTCGCGGCGCACGGCAATGACGTTCATGTTGCAATAGGCATTGTAGACGCTGAAAGTCCAGAATCCGTTTTTTGTGTGGCGCGTTGCCGAAACATCGAGCCGATGATAGAACGGCAGCCGGTAGTTGTTGAGCCCGTCGTAGTAATCCATATCAAAATGCCACGGGCCGAGCTGAGGATCGTCCCAGCATTGCAGAGGAATCGAGATGCGGTTTCCGCTCATCCCCGTCCATGTTGCGCCGAGGCTCCATTTATCGTTGAATTTGAAATTGAGGAAGACATTGATTTTATGACGGTTGTCGAACCGCGCCGGAAACCATCGCCCGTTGTTCTTTCCGTCGAACCGCCTGTCAGCCCAGAGCAATGAATAGCTGACCGAGCCGGTGAAGCGGCCGTATTCGCGGGCTACCTTGAAATCAATGCCGCGCGAGCGTCCTTTACCCGAGGTCATTTTCTGATCCCACGGCGCATCGGGAGCCACGAGATAATATTCATCGGAATAATCCAGAAGATTGTCCATCCATTTCCAATAGCCTTCGACCGATACGGTATACTGCTTGTCGGGCGTGGTATAGTAGATTCCGGCGGCGATCTTGTCGGCCGTCTGAGGCCTGTTGCCGCCGGTGACCGGAATCCACTGGTCGGTCGGCAGCGAGATGGCGCTTTCTGAAATCTGATGGACGAACTGCGTCGTTCGGCTGTAGCCCGCTTTTATCGCCCAGTCGCGGATCGGCGTGATTCGGAACGAGAGGCGCGGCGACAGGTTTGCGTGGGTTCGACCGCCGATGCTGAAGAGAGCGGCGTGGGCTCCGGCATTGATGCGGATGAAATCGGCCGGAGTGTAATCGGCGCCGGCATAGAGGTTTGCCTCATGGGCGTGGAGCGTCTGATCGTTGGCTATGACGGTCGTTATGTCGTCGGGTGTAATCAGGGTTCGCTCCCCTTTCGACGGGAGGAAAGAATGATAGGTATATCCGGTGCCGAAATTGACGGCCAGAGCGTTCAGGGGATGCCAGTCGAAGTCGGCGCGGACAATGATGTCGTCGATCTTGTTGCGGTGGCCGAGCTTGTCTTCGGTGAAATCAACGGTGCCGTCGGCGTCGGTCATCTCCATTCGGTCACTGCGGTTGAGCGAGCTGAAGTAGCGCGAATAGGCGGCGGTCAGCTCTCCGAAAAGCGACGGGCTGAATGTATAGTTCCATCCCGCCGAAGCGACGATATTGCCCCACCACATCCGCGCGGTCGACTTGTCGGTTTCATCAGGGCCGGTGTAGATTTCCTTATTGACATATTTGAGATAGTCCTGGCCGTAGTAGACGCTGACGAACGCGCGGCTGCGGTCGCTGAACCTGTGGGTTATCTTCGCGTTGACGTCGGTGAAGTCGTAGCGGAAGCGGACATCGCGGTCTTTGTTTAGGGCGCTCATGATCAGGCTCGCCGGATAAGTGATGACATCGAACCACGAGCGACGCACAGCGACGGAATATGTCGTATGGTCTTTCCATATCGGGCCGTCGATATTTACGGCGCCCGAAGTCAGTCCGAGAGTGACCGAGCCCTGATGGCGCTCAGGGTTGCCGTCTTTGGTATGCACATCGAGATACGACGACAGGCGCCCGTCATATTTCGCCGGAAAGCTGCTTTTATAGAAGTCGGCATTGCGGATGGCGCCGGTGTTGAACGCCGAGAACAGTCCGCCGAGGTGGTTGACCTGATAGAGCGGAATATTATCGAGCATATACATATTCTCGTCGGTATCGCCCCCATGGACATACATATTCGCCATCCCCTCGATTCCGGAGGTCACACCCGGCTCGAGCTGCAAAGTCTTGATAACGTCGCTTTCGCCGAAAATCACCGGGGTCTCGCGAATCTTCTCGTTCGACAGATTGAGGCTGCCTATCTCGGCGCTGTTCATCGCCTTGGCGTTATTCACCGACCCGTTGACAACAACCTCCTGCAACTGACGCATAGGCGACAGCTCTACTTTCAGGCTCATGTTCCGCAAGACATCGAGACGCCCCGATTCCCACGGCTCGGAGCCGAAATAGGTCACGCGCAGCGACGCAGGCCCTTCGGGCACAGTCATTGAAAAGAAGCCCGAGGCATTTGTGACAGCCGAGGCCCTCGATTCGAGGTCGAACACCGAGGCTCCGACAACAGCCTCGCGGTTTGCGGCGTCGTAAACAAAACCGCTGACTGTGAATCGGCGCGGCGCCGGAGCCTTTGCAGCCGACGACGGTTTCGGGCCGCGCTTCAGCGTCACGTTGTTGCCGCTGATTTTATAAGTGATGCCGGTGCCGGCGAATATCTCGTCGAGAACTTCGCCGAGAGGCCGGTTTTTTGCGTTGACATTGACGCGGAGCCCCGAGAGGGTGCCCGATTGGTATATGAAGTTTTTGCCGGTCTGGCGCATAAGCTCCTTGAATAC
>DBGBEM010000281.1:0-10760 GCA_048477235.1 Muribaculaceae bacterium
GTCCATGTCGACTATGTCGACGAATCAGGCGACTCTTTCGAAGAGTATATCGTCTATCATCCGCGCTTCATCGACTGGATGAATGTCAACGGCATTCCCGTGAAAAATGACTACACACAGGAAGAGATCGACAGCCTCGTGGCCCGCTCCCCCTACGCCGGAGCCACTGCCAACGATGTAGACTGGATGGAGAAAGTCAGAATGCAGGGCAAGATCCAGAAGTGGGTCGACCACTCGATTTCGGTGACGATCAATCTTCCGGCCGACGTCAGCGAAAGCCTTGTCAACGACCTCTACATGGAGGCATGGCGCAGCGGCTGCAAGGGATGCACCGTCTATCGCGACGGCTGCCGCAGCGGTGTCCTCGTAGCTCTCGAAAAGAAAGAGAAACCCGCCCTGCCCGACAATTCCCTGCAGCCCCACGTCATCAAACGCCCCATCGAACTTGAAGCCGATGTTGTCAGATTCCAGAACAACAAAGAAAAGTGGATCGCATTCGTCGGACTTATCGAAGGCAAGCCATACGAGATCTTCACCGGACTTGCCGACGACGATGACGGCATCTTCTGCCCTAAATCGGTCAACAAAGGCAAGATAATCAAGGCTATAGCCCCCGACGGCACCAAGCGCTACGACTTCCAGTTCATCAATAAGCGAGGCTATAAGACAACCATTGAAGGCCTGTCGGAAAAATTCAACCCCGAATACTGGAACTACGCCAAGCTCATTTCGGGCGTGCTGCGCTACGGGATGCCTATCGATCAGGTTCTTAAGCTCGTTGGCGGACTTGAACTCGACAACAAGTCGATCAACACATGGAAAATGGGCGTCGAGCGCGCGCTCAAGAAATATCTTCCCAACGGAACGAATGCAATCGGACAGCGCTGCCCGAACTGCGGACAGGAGACACTGATCTATCAGGAAGGATGCCTGATCTGCACCTCATGCGGCACATCCAAATGCGGATAAGACAAATCTACGGCATAACTATGGCGCCGCGAGCTCACAAAGGGCCCGCGGCGCTTGTCTTTGCCCGGCAAATCAGCTAACTTTGCATTACAATGGAAAATAGCAGATCATTTCTGATTCTATAGCAAGCGCGGGACGCGCGAAATCTCTACAACTGCGATAGCTGGCGGCAACCACCGCTCCCCCACAAATTCGCGGCAAGCCACGGCAGTGCGCGCTGCCGCGAAATGCGACAGCGCAGGTCGTCGGCCTTGGCTATCGCCGGTTGCGTGACTGCGCACGCTCCTTGTCACGCATATATTGTTGGCTCTCAAGTCCACAGCTATCGCAGTTGGATATAGAAATATCGCGCCTCACGGCGCTTGTCGCGAATAGGCCGTTTGATGTGGTTATTCTGCAAAAATGTCAGGTACTATAGCAAAGGGACCGGCCACATTCAGGGGCGGGAAATCATACAAAACCGGAGTTCTGCAACCATCGGTATTTATCAGCCTGCAATAAGAGAGCCGCATCTCCCGACGCGGCTCTCTTATTTACCTTTTTAGGCAAGTCAGTTAGCATTAAACACGATTTTCTTCACACTTTTTTCAATAGCCACAAGTCGTTGTGACCGAAAAATCTCTAAAGAATAAGTCTTTTTTTACCGTTCTAAATAATTCCTTTAACTGATAACTAATTTTACACAATGCAAAGTTAGCGCTGTTGTATCGCCATTCCTAATGTTGCAAACCGCTGTCAAAACTCCATCTAAAAGAATTTGGAGATATAACACTGCAATACAATTAGTTACATATATACATAGAACGTTAAATTATAAACCGCCATCAAATACAGAATTGTAGAGTTATCGGGTAAAATCTCGATAGATATGCCGCTCATGCATACGCAAAAGGGCATATAAGCTCAACATCAGATTATTCAACGCGCTGTTTTTCCGACAATTAATTATTTCATCGCCCACAACATCAATATATCGTGCCGATCTTCATCACATCCTCGTCGAAAGTTTCGCGGGAACGGGCACGCGAACGCATTTTGTTGCGATAAGTATATATCGTATTTAGCGAAAGCCCGAGGAAACGGGCGACTGTTGCCGTGTCGGCCACGCCAAGGCGCGCGAAGGCAAGAACCCTAAGCTCGGTTGTCAGCTGATCAGGGTTCGACATAACAACTCGGTTGTCATCCTCAAGAAGCATGTTGACATTCTCGACAAAATGAGGGTAAATCATGAGGAATCCCCGGTCAAAGAATTTTATGGCCTGACTGTCGGCATCTTCTCGAATATCGCCGTTCTTGATAATTGTCAGCAATTCGTCAGACTGGCCGGCCGATATTTTGCGTCGGGTCAGCTTTGTGAAATCATCAAGACGCTCCTGAAATCCGGCCGACATTTCGAGGAAATTACATACGGCTTCCTCCTTAACGGCATTGGCCCTCTCAAGCTCCACACCATATTCCCGGGCACCGGCAAGGCGCCGGCGCATCCGCAACATAACAAAAATGAGGACTGAAACAACTATCAGAAGTGCCGCGATGACAAGACGGCTGCGGAGCGACATCCGTGAAAAGTCTTCATTCATATTTTCAAACTCTCCGGGCATCAGCGGCGAGAATCTGGCAATCTGCGGCATACTGCCGGTTAATAGCGCATTCCTGAAAGCCAATAAAAGCAGCGGTCGCCCGCGCCCGGCGTCGTCTGTCCGGAGAAGCTCAAGACCGAGACATCCGAGTGATTCGCCGGTAGGATCGACATTGTTCAGGTCGTTAAGGGCTCCAAGGGAGAAATAATATAATGCTTTGGAATCATCCCCTACCCGCTTGCACAACTTACCCATAAGCGCTGCCGCACAGGAAACGGCGAAGGTTCCGGCCCGTGGGCTTTTAATAACATCGGTATATGAGGCAGCCGCAACCGGGAGATCTCCGTCGATATCAGCGCGCACCCCCGAAAGCAACAGATAGACCGGTGACCCTTCATAATAAAGAGCCTGCAAAGAATCGACAGCCTCACGCAGACCTTCTGTATATGTTCGCTCGACATCGAGACCTTCGGTGAGCCGGAAGCCCGAGTACATGACCCGAAGGCGGGTTTCCGAAGCGACATGGCGGTTGTTCGGGTCGATCCCGGCCTCACTCAGGTCGTTGACCGACTTTATCGCCTCACGAACCGCTCCGCGCATGGCCATCGCGCCCGCTTTTTTGAATGCTATCCACTGACACAGAGCATCAAGACGCATTGAAGCAGCCTTAGGCGAAAAGCGATCGCATTCAACAAGAAGAGAATCATAACTGAGCGTCTCGAGTTCCGACAGCATATCGCGCACACCGACAGAAAACTGCTCAGGACGTGATTCGCGCATAAGCGCCGTGCGCACCGAATCGACACGAGAGTAACGTCGGGCGAGAAGGTCAGGGAATTCGTCTGCGGCAGCATCTATGGCGGTCAGCAGGGCAGACGCAGATGAGGGCGACTCAGCGCCGGCATACGTGAACAGAGTCGAGAGAACGAGTAAGAGAATCGTGCATCTTTTCATGTCAAAAAGATAATGTGTATCAGTAATTGTGCTTCACAAAGATAATAATCATATTCTATAAATGCAAATACCAACTCACAAAAACTCACAAAACAACATTCCGGCTAAAAAATTTGAAACTTTGACGTCTATATCTATTGTCCGAAAATCTATATAACAATTATCGTCACACAGCTATCATCGCATTAATAGTCAGAATATTATACTCGCGAACATTCTCCATATACACTTTATAGCATCTCAATATCATAGGAAAACGACAAAAGTATAACTAATTTCGTAGCACTAACGAAGCGAGTGAACGGCTAAGACTCAAAGAGATTTGAGGCAGTCGGACAATTTAGGGTTTATTAAATTCGTCGCGGCGGCTATAACGCCGGCAGCAACGCAATTTGATAGTGCAAAAAGTAAATGTGTTTTATGTTAGGTTTGTCAGCCTTTTCGGCTACAACAAGGGCAGGCAATTCCGGGAGGAAATGCCTGCCTCAGTTATTTGGCCGTCTCATTTAATTCTTGTAACTTAGCGAGCAATTTAAACAAAAAAACAGAATAACATCAGAATACCCCGAAACCAATCATAACAGTTAGTCACATACAATGATCAGAAAAATCCTTACTTTCACAGCAATCGCAACCACGGCATTGTGCGCCGGCGCATCCGGGAAACTCAGCGGAACGCCCATCAGTTCAACGCCCAATGCTTCTTATCCCGTTGCCAATCTGTTTGACGGCAATCCGTCGACAACATTCCGCTCCGCGGCTCCGTCATACGGCTGGGCCGGCCTCGACCTCGGAGAAAAATACGTGATCACGGAAGTGTCCATTGTGCCCGAACAAGGCACACTGAGCGAGCTTGCCGTTATCGAAGGAGCCAACAACGCCGACTTCAGCGACGGCATACCTCTTGCCATAGTTGATTCACGCCCTGACGCTGGCAAGGAGCTAAAACTCACTGTCAACTGTTCGCGAGGCGTTCGCTACGTGCGTTATTGCGCGCCGTCGTCGACCCATACTCGCCTGGCCGAGCTTGCGTTCTACGGCGACAAAGGAGCCGGCGACGACTCGCGCCTGTGGCAGATAACGAATATCCCGACGGTCATCATCCACACCGTCAATCAGGAAGAGCCTTACGACAAGGAGCACACCATCGACGGAAACGTAGTGATTATCAGCAACAACGGAACCGAACTTCTTGAAGCGCCCGGAGGCATCAGAGAGCGCGGCAACGCCAGCCGGTCATTTCCAAAGAAACCATGGCGAATCAAGTTCGAGAAAAAGCAGCAGCCTCTCGACGCCCCCGCCAAGGCTAAGAAATGGACTCTTATTAATAATTACGGTGATAAATCGCTCCTGCGCAACGTCGTGGCTTTCGAAGCAGCGCGCCGCATAGGCATGAGCTATGTCCCTTATTGCCGCCCCGTCGACGTTGTTCTCAACGGTGAATATAAGGGCTGCTACCAGTTCTGCGATCAGGTCGAAGTCAATCCCGGCCGTGTTGAGATTGAAGAGATGGAGCCGACCGACGTTGAAGGGGAGGCTCTGACAGGCGGATATTTCGTTGAGGTAGACGGATATGCGACTGAAGAAGTCTCATGGTTCAGGACGCCTCACTACGGCATTCCCATCACCATCAAATCGCCCGACGAAGAGGAAATCGTGAAAGCCCAGAGCGACTATATCGCAAACTACTTCGCCAGTCTCGAGAATCTGATGAAAGATACCAGCCCCGAAACAGGCTACCGCACAGTTTTCGACAACACCTCATTCATCCAGCACATGCTTGTCAACGAAATAGCGTGCAATACCGACACCTATTGGAGCACATATATGTATAAGCAGCGCAACGATCCGAGAATCTACACAGGCCCGGTTTGGGATTTCGACCTCGGATTCGATAATGACAACCGCACCTACCCCGCCACTACCCGAAGCGGAAATTCCTATCTGTGGGATTCAGGCTCGGCAAGCGGTGCCGACGGAATGCGCTATTTCGCCCAGCGGATACTCACGAAAGACCCCGGCACTGCCGACGAAATAAAAGCCGTCTGGAGCAATGCCCGCAACAAGGATTTGTCGGCCGAATCGCTCAATGAATATGTCGACGACAACGCCGAAGAAATCAGAGAGTCGGCCCGGCTGAATTTCATGCGCTGGCCCATCATGAAGGAATATGTCCACATGAACCCGCGCGTTCCCTCCGGCTACGATGACGAAATCAGGTTTATCAAAGACTTCATAACCGGACAGATGTCGCACCTCGACGAAGTTATCGGTTACGATCCGTCGGAGCGTCCCGACGATCCCGACGAAGGGGGCATCGACAACGCAGAAGTGACCATCGGCAAGATCTGGGCCTACGGAAATGTTGTCTTTACCGAAGGTTTCCCGGCAGCAACCCGCTACGAAATATTCTCGATCGACGGACGGCTTGCAGCTGCCGGCACATGCGGACAGACGAGCCGCAACCTCCCGCAGGGCATCTACGTTGTCCGCACCGACGCACCGGGTCATACGCCCGTGAAGGTGGCTGTCAGATAACAACACATCCGACAAATAATATTCGCCCCGCAACCGGTCTGCCGGATGCGGGGCGTAATTTTATGGTTATAAGTCAGTTCAGACGAGCGCCAGATAAATTGTGCAGACTCCGAAAGTCATCGGATGGATTTCGACGTCAGAGAACCCGGCGCTGCGCATGAGAGCGGCCATTTCCTGCCCCTGAGGGACAGCGGCGATGCTCTGCGGCAGATATGTATATGCATCGCTGTCTTTCGACACCAGACGTCCGACAGACGGAATCAGGCGGTTGGTATAGAAATCATACAGCGGTCTGACAGCGGGAGAAGTGGGAGTCGACAGCTCGACGACCATCAGAACACCTCCGGGCTTGATCACACGATACATCTCCATATATCCACCAAGAAGATCCTCGAAATTGCGCACTCCGAAAGCGGCCGTAACGCAATCGAAAACACGGTCGGGGAACGGCAGATTAAGGCAATCGGCCTGACGCATGGAGATAACATCGCCCAACCCTGCTCTGGCAACCTTCACCCGACCTTTCTCAAGCATACCGTCTGACAGGTCGACACCGACAATGCTGACGGGGTCGAGGTGCCGCGCCATAGAGAGGGCGAGGTCACCGGTTCCGGTGGCCACATCAAGAATGTAGCGCGGTTGCCAGCGTCGCAGGAGATTGACGGCATGGCGGCGCCACCAGCGGTCGATGCCCAGCGTCATCGCTCGGTTCATGAAATCGTATGCCGGGGCGATATTATCGAACATATCCCTGACCTGCAAGCCCTTGGCACGGGAATCGCCCTCGCTGTCGTAGGGCGTGATCTTCTCAACGTCGGCCATTAAAGACGGTCGAGACAGTCAAGGACATTCTTTTCGATACGGGCGTCGAGATCTGTTTCCTCAGCCTTTACAAAAGTGTTGCCGGTCAGATGCTCATAAAGCTCTATATATCGCTCTGAGATAGAATTGACAACCTCGAGAGTCATATCGGGAATCTTCTGTCCGTCCTTGCCCATAAAGCCGTTGGAGATGAGTCACTGACGCACAAACTCTTTCGAGAGCTGGCGCTGAGGTTCGCCGGCGGCGAGACGCTCCTGATAACCGTCGGCATACCAGTAGCGAGAAGAGTCGGGAGTATGGATCTCATCAATGAGAATCACCTTGCCGTCAAGGAGTCCGAACTCATATTTGGTATCTACAAGAAGCAGACCTTTCCGGGCGGCCATATCGACACCGCGGCGATAGAGAGCCATCGTATATTCGGCCATTGTCTTGTAGTTTTCCTCGCTGACAAGACCGCGGGCTATGATTTCCTCGGCGGAGATGTTCTCGTCGTGCCCCTCGGCGGCCTTTGTCGTCGGGGTGATGATCGGCTCGGGGAAAGCCTGGTTCTCGACCATCCCGTCGGGAAGCTTCACGCCGCAGATCTCGCGCTTTCCGGCGGCATACTCGCGCCAGGCGCTGCCGGCAAGATAGCCACGGATTATCATCTCGACAGGGAAAGCTTCGGCACGCTGCCCCACGGTCACCATCGGATCGGGAGTGGCCAGCTTCCAGTTGGGCACTATATCGCGGGTGGCATCGAGGAAAAAGGCGGCAATCTGGTTAAGCACCTGACCTTTATAAGGAATACCTTCGGGCAGAACGACATCAAAGGCCGAGATGCGGTCTGTAGCCACCATGACGAGAGTGGAGTCGTTGATTGTGTAAACATCGCGCACTTTGCCATGATATACAGCCGTCTGCGCAGGGAAATGAAAGTCGGTTTTCAACAGAGTTGCCATAGCTGAATTTTTGTTTGGTTTTACTCCGCAAAGTTAGCGATTTTTTGGCAAACAGCGACGAATTTCAGCATCATTTCAGGAGGGATAGAGACAGAAAGCCCCGTCGCAGAACATCGACGGGGCTTTCTGTAAAATCTTTATTTGAGAATTTCGATCGTAAGGGGCCGACCGGCGACTAACATAGCGGGCACCGTAAGAAGTCCGTCGGAATAACTGAATTTCTTAAGTTTGCGGCCATCGACAACAACGCCGTCGGGCTTCCCTACCCCATGGACGGCGAATGTCAGTTCTCTGCGCCCCGGCATTCCCTTATAGGAGCCTTCCGACGACACCTCTATCACTATCGAGCTCTTTTTGTCATCGCCCTTGAAGGTTATGAGCTGGTAGGCGGCATCGGCGAGCGAGCGCGTCGACTTCCGGTCGTCATCAAAAAGAGTATAAGCCGAAGTTGCTCCCTCGACAGGATAGTAATTGACCGTAAGCTTCGAAGGATCGTAATCGGCCGTAGAGCCCATCGTCTGGACAGCCTCGGGAATAAATGCGCCCTCGCGCACAAACATCGGCAGAACCGACAACGGAGCCTCATAGTTTTCTATGACCGAACCCGGAGCGAAAATTTTCGACGGGTCGTTGTAGTCGATCCAGCGGCTGCCGTCGTCAGGTATCACCACACGGCGGCCCGTCGCTCCTTTTTCGAGAACAGGAGCGATCATTACATCGCGGCCCCAGAGATACTGATCGGCCACGTCATTGACATCCGCGCCTGTCGAATGGGCATAGAAGTTAAGAGGACGCACCAGAGGGAGGCCCTGCGATGCATTGTCGTAGGCCAGCGTATAGTTATAGGGAAGCCAGCTGTAGCGCTTGCGGATGAAAGACTTCAGAATATCTTCCTGGTCGGGATAGAGATACGGTTCGGCGAAATCCTGGGCGTGGGTTCTCAGAACCGGAGAGAAGGTGCCGAGCTGAAGCCAGCGCACATAAAGCTCGGGATCGTAGGGAGCGGCCGGATCAACGGCGAAACCTCCGACATCGTGGCTCATATATCCGAGTCCGCTCATGCCTGAATTGAGCATGATCGTCACCTGCGGCTGAAGGCCTCCCCACGAACGGCTGACGTCGGTCGACCACGGGAAGACGCTGTAGCGCTGCAAGCCGGTAGTGCCGCCGCGCATCATTGTCATCAGACGGGTGTCGGGATACTCCTTCTTATACAGATCATATATGATCGAACTCCAGTCATTGCCGTAGAGGTTGTGATACTGACGGGCAGTCAGGCCATTGGCATGGCGTCCGTTCTCGGGATGCACCTCGGGTTCACCGAGATCACCCCACCATCCGCCGACACCTTCATCGGTAAGCTCTTTCAGACGTGAGGCCATCCATTCGCGCGTCGAAGGATTGCTGACGTCGAACATTCCTCCTTCGCCGACCCATATCTTGACTTCCTGCGGCCCGGAGAGCACAGAATCCATCACCATCATTCCGCCATCCTTCAGCAGATTATAGTTATCGAGAGCGCGACCGTTACGGAGTATATAGGGCTGATGGATAATGACCGTGTTGACCCCCTTTTTCCTGAGGCCGGCAAGCATCTTCTTATGGTCGGGCCACTGCCCGGGATCCCAGCTCAGGCGTCCCATGTCCTGCTCCTTTCCATACCAGTAAAGATCGAGAACCACACCGTCGAGAGGATATCCCCCGCGTTTCAGGCGACTGACAACGCTGTCGGTCTCATGTTGGGTCTTATAGCCGTATTTCGACGTGATATACCCCAGCGACCATAGCGGCGGCAGCTCCTGCCGCCCGGTGAGTTCGCTCAGACGGCGCACGGTTCCTTCAAGGGAGCCGTTACCGTTGACAAAATAATATGATATCGGAGCCTTTCCTTCTGTGGTATATGTCAGGGGATTGGAAAGAGTCAGCCTTGCCGGGGCGAAATCGTCGAATACGAGCGCATAGCCGTTCGACGACAGCACGACGGGCATTGTGATGTTCATCTGCTTGATACGCGGGTCGCCGGCTGTGTAGCCGTAGTTCTGACGGTTATACATCACAAGAGTGTCACCGGCGAGATTAAGCGAATAGCCGCGTTCACCGCCTCCATAGAAAGAGCCGCCTCCGAGAGTCATCATTGAGAGGCGCCGCTTTCCGCACGGACAGATTTTCCGCTCGCCGAGATCGAGCACGCCTGCACGTCCTGCTGTCAGGCTGACCGAGCCGGTAGTCTTGTCAACTGCCACCCTGAGCCCGGCCGAGGTTGTGACTGCAAAGAAATGCGACGTGTCTTCGGTCACGTTCCCGGTAAAAGGGACAGGCTTCAGCACCGAGGCCGGGGTAGCCTCGCCCGGTTTTTCGCCCGGAAGGATTGTAGTGACCCTGACAATGTCGGGATTTATGAAATCGAGACTGACAACAGAGCCGCCGGCTGTGGCGACATCAAAAACGCCCTCACGGGCCTGCGAAGGGCAAAAGACAGCCAATGCGAGAGCAAAAATCACCGACCTACCCACTGAAAAGCTTTTCATGAAAACGATAGAATTTGGTTTATAGTGGCAAAGATAGTCTATTTTTCTTAAATTACACGCCGGAGATTAACTTAAAATTAAGAGGTTAATATAAAAAAGCTTCAGGATAAACAATTTTTAATCTCTTTTAGCGCAAACGAGCTGAGCAACAAAGAATTATGATTGTTCTATATATAGCAAACAGAGTAATGGCAATGAAACGAATCTTCAATAACAGAATGCATGACCCAGCAACCGAAAGAAACTGTCATTTACATCCCTCGTCCTTGATATTGGGTAGTGATACCAGATATTGAGGCTCTCATAAATAAATAGTTGAAACGTGAGAGAGAGGCCGCTGCCCTACCGGGCAACGGCCTCTCGTTTTTTATACCTACGAAAAAGCCTTCGCGTCATTTTAACGCGAAGGCTGCATTCATCATGGT
>DBGBEM010000282.1:0-4715 GCA_048477235.1 Muribaculaceae bacterium
GTATTAAAGGTAATGAATAAAGAAAAGTTTCACGGTAACTTCAGCCTCGGCGTCGGGCTGACATCGGCAAAATTAGGGCGTGGTTCAGGCCTTGTAAAGCACTATTGCCGAAATATAGTCCGATATTTTACATCAGGTCGCTAAAACGCTGCCTGACAGAATTAAACATGACTTTTCGACAGAATAAATATAGTGGTCGTCGACAATGATTGATGTGGAATACGACACAATATTTTTCAGACGCGAGTCAATTTATATTTCATTGATTGTCGGCATATTAAGAAGCGAACAGGCTTTGATTCGACTATATTTTCGCCGATTTCGGGCCTGCAACAACGATTTTTCTATAATTTAGCCGCGATAAAACCAATCCGTCACTTCATTTCTGTCCATGAAAAAATATTTTCTTCTGTCCGCTTTAATCGCCGCGGCATTTCCGGCAATGTCGCAAAGCATAGTGTTTGCCGACGACGCTCTCGGCCGCGGATATGTCGACCGCCCCTATCTGAGATATGAAGCCGAAGAGGGCTCGGTCTCGGCCATCGGCAACGTCGATTTCATAAATGCCGCCACTTATGATCAGGCATTGCTCTCCTCGGAAGCCTCGAACCTTCAGGCAGCTCAGCTCACGGCGGCAGGCAGCTATATCGAATGGAAGCTCGACGCCGACGCCGACGCTCTGACAATACGCTTCTCGCTCCCCGACGCGGCCGACGGCAGCGGCACACGCCAGCGCCTGGCCGTCAGGTCGGGCTCGAAAACCCTCGGCGAAATAGAACTTGACTCTTACTGGGCATGGCAATACACCCCGAAGGCCAACAGCTCCGAAAAATATCCCGACAACACGCCCGACCCGTCTAAATTCGCGCGTATGCGCTTCGACGAGGCGCGGCTTGTGCTCTCTGAGACCGTAGCCAAAGGTTCGGTTCTCAGAATCGAACGTCTCTCCGACGGCGCCGACCCGATGACCATAGACTTCGTCGAGGCCGAGATGGCCGGCAAGCCGCTGACATTAAGCGACATCGCGGGCGATAACAAGGTAGAGTTCACCGGCGACGGAGCTGCCCTTCAGGCTTTCATCAACGCCAACCCCGGCAAGACAATCTTCATTCCCGCCGGACGCTATGAGATTCCCTCGCAGATCGAGATCAGGGCCGAAGGAACGCGCCTCGCCGGCGCCGGAATGTGGCACACGGAACTATTTTTCTCGGCGTCGAGCGACAACCCGCGCACCTACAGCCGCCGCGGCATAGTCTGCTCGCAAAACAATTGCGGCGTCAGCGACCTGAGCATCACCACTATAAACAACAAGCGCTATTACCTCAACGACGCTTCGAAGCAGGTTGGCAAAGGATTCATGGGGTCGTGGGGCACGGGCAGTTCATGGACTCGCGTGCGCGTCGACCATTTCGAGTGTGGCGCCTGGGTGGCCGACTATTCCGGCAACTCCACCAACGGCCTGACAGTCACCGACTGCCGTTTCCGCAACAACTATGCCGACGGAATAAACCTCTGCTCGGGCTCGGCTAACTGCGTTGTCAGGAACTGCTCGTTCCGCAACAACGGCGATGACGACATGGCTTCGTGGAGCACCGGCAACCTTGCCCACGACAACCTTTTTGACCACAACACCGCTGAAAACAACTGGCGCGCCTCGTCGCTCGGCTTCTTCGGCGGCCGCAACCAGTCGGCGACCAATCTGGCCATCTACGACGCCATGGAGAACGGTGCCCGCGTCAACGCCGATTTCGACGGAACAGGTTTCGCGAAAGAGGGAGAAATTCTGCTGAAAAACATCTCGATACGCCGCTGCGGAACCTGTCAGGGCGCAACAGGCACACTGGGCGACTTCTGGGGCAACTCGCAGGCCGGGCTGAAGATAAGCGCCGGATATTTCTACGACGTCAACAATGTCACGCTCGAAGACATCGACCTCTATGACTGCCGCTTCGAGGGGGTAAGAATTCAGTCTGGCGCAGGCAAGAAAGTCGTCAACCTGACGATGCGCAATATCAGTGTCAACAACCAGGGCGACCGCGGCTGGGCGTTCCATTTCTTCAACGGACTTCAGGGCAACGGCACGGGCGAAAACCTGACCGGCACAGGCTGTGAAGAGCCGCTCATATCCCCCATCCCCGCAGGCTTCGACTTCAATCTCGAGAACGACATCGAAGGCATCTGCGACTACACCGACGCCCGCGCCATAGCGATTGCCCGAGGATGTGTCAACGCCGACGCAATCCTGTCTGACGCCTGCGGCAACCGCCTGTCGGCGCTCCGCTGCGGAGACTGCATTCCGCCGCTCGCCCCCGGAATATACCTGCTCACGGCTCCCGGACTGAAACCGCTGAAATTTGCAGTTAAGTAGTTTTTATTTATCTTTGCAACAGCCTATCATACACAATCTTTATCCTCACTTCATTTCATGAAACACGGCAAACTTCTGATATTGTTGCTGTTATCGTTGCTTATTGTCTTGCCGGCCCGGGCCGAGAACGTAAACATCGATTCAGTCCTATCAGCTCTCGACCATGTTGTCGAACGCCGCGACACATACTATGTTGCACACTTATGGAAAATCGACTCAGTCAAAAAAGAGCTGGCCAACGTGCCTGAGGCCGACTATCGGCTGAGAGCACAGATACTCCACGAGATTTTCAACCGCTACAAGTCGTTTCAGGGCGACTCGGCCATCGCGGTTGCCGACCGCGAGATAGAGCTTGCCGCGCATATCGACGACCCGGACGTCCGCGTGCGCGCACGCGCCGACAAACTCTTCTCGCAGATTTCGACAGCGAATTTCACCGACGCAGTCGACCTCGTGCGCTCGACCGACCTGCGCGGTGTGTCGTCGCGCATGAGAGGGGAGTTCTACTTTCTCTGCCGCCGCCTCTTCTCCGACATGAGCAATTTCACCGACGGCACCTTCTCCGACAACAACGCTCACCTGAGCCACGCCTACGCCGACTCGGTGATAGCCGTTATGCCGGCCGACAGCTACGAAGCCCGCTATGCCAGCATTTTCAAGACTCTCGACGACAAATCATGGCCCGAAAAAATCGGCATCTTCAACCGCCTGATGCTCCGCAACGACGTCGACAACAGCGAGAAAGCCATGATATGCGCCATAATCGCAGACCTCTACCTCGAAGACGGCGACCGCAACATGGGCCTCTTCTACAAGGCCCGCTCGGCAATAATGGACATAACGGAATCGAAACGCGAAACCTCATCGCTGCGCGTGCTCGCCGAGATGAGATTTCAGGACGGCGACTACGACCGCGCCTCGCGATATATCAACGCTGCCATGGACGACGCCAACTATTTCAACGCACCCCACCGCAAGGCAGAGATAGCCAACGTCATGCCGCTTATCGAGGCGCAGCGCTACACGAGCGTCAACCGCGAACGTAACATACTCTGGTGGGGCGTCGGCGCCCTCGCCCTGCTCCTGCTCAGCCTCGCCGCAGTCTTTTTCTTCTATATCAGGGCAGCGCGCCGTCTGAGCCGCACAAACAGACTTCTCACAGAACGCACCGCCCAGCTCGAACTCGCCAACAAAGAGCTCAGCGAAGCCCGCGAGAACAGCGAGACAGCCAACGCCCGCCTGCGCGAAACTCTTCAGAAACTATCGGAGAGCGTCAAGATCAAAGACGAATATCTCGGCTACGGCTTCTACCTCAATTCAGAGTATATCAAGAAGATAGAATCGCTCTACAAGCTCGTGGGGCGCAAGCTGAAAGCACGCCAGTTCGACGATCTCGCCGCCACACTGCGCGAATCAGACCTGCGCAAGGAGAAAGAAGAAATGCTCCATAACTTCGACTCGATATTCCTGCGCCTCTTCCCGACCTTCATAGCCCAGTATAACGACCTATTCCCGCCCGAAGTCGTCGCCGAGACACGCGCGAAAGCCGATGGCGACCCCGACCACACTCTCACCCCCGAGATGCGCATCTTCGCCCTGATACGTCTCGGCGTCAGCGACATCGCCAAGATAGCCACCTTCCTCAACTACTCGCCCAACACAGTCAACACCTACAAGACGCGCGCCAAGAAAGCCTCGAACCTCTCGAACGACCGCTTCGAGCCCGCCATCATGGCCATCCGCTCCGTCGACTAAAAATTTTGTTGGAGAGAAACTTGCGGGGGTGGGGATTTTTCGCTAACTTTGCGCGCTAATGATTCCTGACGGGCCCGGAGAAGCGTCGGCAAAACGTCGGCCGCCCGCTGGAGAAACCTGAAAACCAATAAACTACAATGTACGCAATTGTTGAAATTCAAGGACAGCAGTTCAAGGCTGAACCCGCCAAGTTCTTGTATGTTCACTATCTCGGCAGCGCAGCCAAAGCAGGCGACACGGTTGAATTCGACCGCGTGCTCCTCGCGCAGGATGCCGACACGGTGAAGGTTGGCGCCCCGGTTCTCGAGGGTGCAAAAGTCGTTTGCGAGGTGCTTGAACCCCTCGTAAAAGGCGAAAAAGTTATCGTGTTCAAGAAAAAAAGGCGCAAAGGCTACCGCCGCAAAAACGGTCATCGCCAGATGTTCTCGAAGGTGCTGATCAAAGAAGTAGTAGCTTAACCCACAAAAAATCTGAAGAAAAATGGCACATAAAAAAGGTGTTGGTAGTTCTAAGAACGGCCGTGAATCAGAAAGCAAGCGCCTGGGTGTGAAAATCTTTGGTGGCCAGTTCGCCAAAGCCGGCAACATCATCA
>DBGBEM010000283.1:0-2757 GCA_048477235.1 Muribaculaceae bacterium
TGTCTGGAAGAGCTTACATTTATCGGAGCCGAATTTCCCGCTGAAACTTCTGCCGCCGTCGGAAGAGGTCGCGGTAATGTTCGCTCTGCCGGAGTTTATTTTCAGCGTGTTGCCGGAAACGCTCCATGTGCCCACCCAGGCCGTATAACCCCAGTCCCACCTGGCTTCGCCGTTTTCCTTAAGCTCTATGGATGCATTCACATCGATATGTTTGCCCTGATACAGCATATCCATATACATCTGAAGATATGTGCCCTCAAGTTCAGCGACCTTAAGAGCCTGACCGCCGGTGCGGGTCGAGGTGGTACGTTTCCCGGTGGTGCGGGTGGTGGTTGTCTTGCGCGCGGGGGCAGCCTTGCGTTTCTGGGCCGAAAGGTCGGCGGCGCCTCCCATGACCATTACCAGGGCCATGATGAGCGCGAAGACTTTCTTTGAAATTTTCATGTCTCGGGTCAGGTAGGTTAAAGTGTTATTTTATCAGGACGAGCGTCAGGGTTATGCCCTGTGCCGAACCCATGGGTATCTTGAGGTAATAGCCGTCGTCGCATATCGAGCCGCGCACGGTCTTGCCGGTCGAATCGGTCATCACGATTTCCGAGCCGTCAACAGTGTATGAGCCCTGCATGTTGCCGAATATCTTCTGCAGCGAGGGTGAGTCGCAGGTCATGCGGAAGGTCTTGTCGACACCGTTGAAGGCAAACTCCGATGTGGCACACATCTGCTGGCCGCCGGGAAGGCTCACAAGCACGAAGGCGGTATATCCGTCGGGGTCGCCGATTACTGATTCAAGCTCGGCGGCGGGTTTCTCAGAGGGCTTGATTTTTGCGGGTACGTTGAGCACCCAGAGATTCAGGGCCTGCCCGTTGAGCGAGATGTTGCCCTGGAAAGTGCTGCCTCCGTCGGTCGAGGTGAGGGTGGTTGCGGCTGCTCCGGGCACTTTGGCGGTCACGGTGACCTTGTCGCCTACGGCCTTGGCGGTGTAAGAGGCGCCGAATTTGTAGGCATCCGAAACGTTGAATTCGATGTCGGTATCGTCGAAGTTCATGTCGACCCAGCAGTCGATGGGCTGGCCTTTGATCTTGCCGATGCCCTGATAGTGTTTTCCGTTGAGATCGACGGCTGCCGATGCTCCGAATGTCGCAAACATGATGAATAATGCGACAATGGCTGTAAATCTGGTTTTCATAAAATAAATGGATGCGATTAAATGATGATGTCAGTTGGCTGATGCGAAGCGGATGAGAAAATCCTCGTCAGTGAATTCGAATGATTTGTCGTTGGCGCTTGTGAGCGGAATACGGGCGAAAACATCGGTTGAATTGCCGTCATAAAGAATCAGGTTGATTTTACCGTATTGCTCGGCTATCTCATACTTTCCGGCGTGGGCGAAATCCTTACCTAATTTCTCATCTTTCCATGAGTGTTCATATTCATACTCTGTGATGCCCTTGCTCATGCGTTCGTCGCGTGTCGACGCGTCGCGCATGGTGAAACTTCCGGCGTCATACGACAGAGTGTAGCCGCCGTTTTTTAAAACGATACGGGCCTTGCCGATTTTTATTCCTCCGGCATCACCTACCATATAGACGTCGCCGTCAAAGGTCGAGTTGTCCCTGATATAACGGCCCTGCAGTCTGGTAACTTTCCGGGCGTTTTTGACTTCGGCTTCGGTGTGGGTCATAGAACCGGGACGCTTGCGGCGGACGCGGGACTCGTCGGCCTGAATGACGCCGACAGCGAAAATACCCAAAAGCAGTCCGGCAATCAGTTTTTTAATCATATAGCTTGATTTAAAGTTAAAATTACACACAAAAAAATGAGCCGCTTTCATGCGACTCCTTCCTGCGGATTTCTGGACTACCGAACTAAGAGAATTGCATAAAACCGACTCAATCTCAGTGATGGTATATAGAGCATGCCTGACAGACATGCCGACTATACGGAAAAACTGAGAAAGAGCGCTTCCATGCGTGCCATCTTAGTTGAAAGTGTCCAGTTTCCAGGAAGTGGTCCGCTAAAAAACGCTGTTTCTATTCTATATGTCGGCATGGCTTTGTTAATAAAGCCATACCGGCGCAAATATAGCATTTTTCTTGATTTTCTGATTGGTCGCAGAGTGTCAGACAGGCTCGCTGAGCGGATTGCGCGGCGACGGGGCCGGACGCATCGGTTTCTTTCGAACCTTTTTAGTTCGTTTTCTTTGTGGTTTCACAACCGTAGAATCATGTCGGCTACGTGAGCCGTGGCGCGGATAAGTCACTACTTTCACCGTATCGACAACAACGACCTTCGTTTCGCGCATACGGTCGGCAAAACGCGGCAATCCGACCAAAATTACCGCCATAAGGCCGACCGTCAACAGGATAATGTAGCCCAGACGTGTATAAAATTTCGGTTCACTGACGCGCTTACTCATCGCTCACTACTTTCCAGTCGGCGATGTTGCGGGTCTCCGACGAGAAGCTGACGGCCACTTTGACAACCCGGCGTCCGTCGGCTGCGAATGGAAGGGCATATTCTTTGGCATCGATCTGCGACATAGCCGCCTCGGCGCCCGCATCGAGCTTGAACTCGAAGACATAGACAGCCTCTTTCGTGCCGAGGATCATGTCGGCACGTCCCGACGACGTGCGGTATTCGGCCTGAACATAGAAGCCCAGCAGCTTGGTTATGCAATAGATCACGTCCTGATAGTGGGCCTCGTTGCGCTTTATCAGCTCATAGGGGAAGTCGGCGAAGAAGCTCCGCAACTTCTCC
>DBGBEM010000284.1:0-1586 GCA_048477235.1 Muribaculaceae bacterium
GTCGCAGAACTGCGAAGCGTAGGGAGGCTACATAATGCTTCCGAGCAAATTATCCTGTCCGGGCGTAGGGACGTGCCTTTGGCACGTTTCACATACGATTGACAATCAGGGCATTGCAATGCTACGTGCCGAAGGCACGTCCCTACGCCAGGGCGTTTCCGACGCTGATTTCATCATAAGTTAATCGCATTGAGGCACGTCCTACACCAGAGCGATTTTTGATATTTATGAGTTCAACCAAACGGCTCCGGCCACATTCAGAGCGGAAAACCGAATCGCCCCGGATCAGACGACCCGGGGCGATATTATGAGTTCGGAAAGGAATCTATCAATAGATGCCCTGCTCAACCATGGCGGTGGCAACTTTCATGAAGCCGGCGATGTTTGCGCCCTTCATATAGTTGATGTAACCACCTTCTTCGACACCGTATTTCACACACTGGGTGTGGATGTCTTTCATGATGGTGTGGAGTTTCTGGTCGACTTCGTCGGCGCTCCACTGGAGGTGCATGGCGTCCTGAGTCATCTCAAGACCGCTGGTGGCAACACCGCCGGCGTTGACAGCCTTACCGGGAGCATAGGTCACGCGGGCTTTGAGGAAGGTGTCGATAGCCTCGGGTGTGCAACCCATGTTCGAAACCTCGGCAACCATGAGAACGCCGTTTTCGACGAGCTTCTTGGCGTCGGCCTCGGCGAGTTCGTTCTGAGTGGCGCAGGGAAGAGCGATGTCGACTTTCTGCTCCCAGGGTTTCTTGCCGGGGAAGAATGTTGCTTCGGGATATTTCTCGGCGTAGGGAGCTACGATGTCGTTGCCGCTGGCGCGGAGTTCGAGCATATAGTCGATCTTTTCGCCGCTGATGCCGGTGGGATCATAGACATATCCGTCGGGACCCGAGATGGTGACGACCTTGCCGCCGAGTTCGGTGGCTTTCTTGGCTGCGCCCCATGCTACGTTACCGAAGCCTGAGATAGCGATGGTCTTGCCTGTGATAGCGGTTTTCTTCTCGGCGAGCATGCTCTGGACGAAGTAGAGAGCGCCGAAACCTGTAGCTTCGGGACGGATGCGCGAGCCGCCGAAATCGAGGCCCTTGCCGGTGAATGTGCCGGTGCACTGGTTGGTCAGGCGCTTATACATGCCGTACATATAGCCGACTTCGCGACCGCCTACGCCGATATCGCCGGCGGGAACGTCCTGGTCGGGACCGAGAATCTTCCACAAGCAGAGCACAAAAGCCTGGCAGAAACGCATGATCTCGGCGTCGCTCTTGCCGCGCGGCGAGAAGTCGCTGCCGCCCTTGCCGCCACCCATCGGAAGAGTGGTGAGAGCGTTTTTGAATGTCTGCTCGAAGCCGAGGAATTTCAGGATCGAGAGGTTAACGCTGGCGTGGAAACGGATACCGCCTTTATACGGGCCAATGGCATTATTGAACTGAACGCGATAACCGAGGTTGTTCTGAACTTCACCTTTGTCGTCGACCCAGGTGACGCGGAATGTCAGAATACGATCGGGCTCGACCATGCGCTCAACGATCTTGTTCTTTTCGAATTCGGGGTGCTGGTTGTAGACGTCTTCAACGCACATCAAC
>DBGBEM010000285.1:0-2244 GCA_048477235.1 Muribaculaceae bacterium
AGGTCTGACGTTCAAAGGCAAGCAATATTCCGTCAGCCCCACCGTCAGCTACTTTTTCCGTTCAAACCAGTCGATAGGTCTGAAATTCAATTACTCGCGCGGAACGGCCGACCTCGAAGGGATGTCGGTCAATTTCGACGACGACCTCAACTTCACGCTCTCTGACGTCAGCTATTATTCCCAGAGCTACGGAGTATCGGCGTTCTACCGCAACTATATCGGTCTTAGCTCGCTGAAGCGGTTCGCAATCTTCAACGAGGTCGACCTGTCGGTGTCGAGCGGCCTTTCGCGTTTCAACCGGCTCTATAACGGCGAACCGAAAAGCACCCGCACAGCCAACACAACCGCGGCACTGAATTTCAGCCCCGGCCTGTGTATGTTCATCATGGACTATATCAGCTTTCAGGTTTCCTTCGGTGTGTTCGGGCTGAAGATAAGCCACGACCATCAGACGACAAACGGCGTCGACGAAGGCTCGCGCACTTCATCGGGAGCCAATTTCCGTTTCAACCTTTTCAACATAAAATTCGGCATCGGTGTCCACATATAACAAGCTTCTCACAATCCTCGGGCTGACAGCCCTGACGGTTCTATGCGGGTGTATCAGGAACGACATCCCCTATCCGCGGATTCAGGCCAACTTTGCCTCCTTCGAAGTCGAAGGCCAGATTCAGGCAACCGGCATTGACTCGATAAACCGTTCTCTGACAGTATACCTCGACGAAACGGTCGACATCCGGTCGGTCCGTCTGAAATCGTTCGTGACAACTCCCTCCGGGGTCATCTGGGCCGACAGTGCGACGTTCGCTTCGGGAATCGATCTCAGCAAGCCGGTCACGACAACTCTGACGCTTTATCAAGATTATTCATGGATTGTCAGCGCAGTGCAGAACATCGAACGATATTTTACGGTAGCCAATCAGATCGGAGCATCGACGATCGACGTGCCGGGGCGCCGCGTCGTGGCCTATGTCCCGATGCAGGCCAACATAACAGCTATCGAAGTACTGACAATGAAGCTCGCCGGCCCCGAAGCCACCTATTCGCCCGAGATTATCGGAAAGCGAATCGACTTCTCGACACCGTTCGAGCTGACCGTCACCGAACACGGTCGTTCTGAAAAATGGACTCTCTACGTGCTTCAGACCGACGCCAGCGTCGTGCTCGAAAGCGTCGACGCATGGACTAACGTCGCATGGCTCCACGCATCGGCCGAAGCCGGACGCGACAACGGCTTCGAATACCGCCGGGCCGATTCTCAGGAATGGACAGAGGTGCCCGACGAATGGGTTACTCAATCCGGCGGCGCAATGACTGCCCGTATCGTCGGCCTGACGCCTCTGACGACTTATCAGGCCCGCGCCCGAAGCGATCAGGACTATAGTATCGAGGTCGAATTCACCACCGAAGACACCTACACTCTGCCGAACGGCAATTTCGACGACTGGTGGCTCGACGGCAAGATATGGTGCCCGTGGATCGAAGGTGGCAGCCCCTACTGGGGAACGGGCAACAAAGGCGCCACAACCCTTGGTTCGAGCAACACATATCCGACCGACGACACTGCAACAGGCTCCGGACAGGCAGCCTGCCTCGAAACTCGCTTCGTAGGAATCGGCGCACTCGGCAAGCTCGCTGCCGGCAATCTCTTCGCCGGCGACTATGTCAAGACCGACGGCACTAACGGAATCCTCGATTTCGGCCGTCCCTTCACACAACATCCGACTGCCCTGCGCGGTTATTATAAGTATACGACAGCTCCGATAAGCCACACTTCGTCGGGCTTCGAGAACCTTGCCGGTCGCCCCGACAGCTGCATTATCTGGATAGCGCTGATCGACTCTCCCGAACCGTTCCAGATTCGCACAAACCCGGCCAACCGGCATCTCTTCAATCCCGACGCCCCCGATGTCATCGCCTACGGCTCGATGGAGGTCGGATACGACGTCAACAACTACATTCCCTTCAGAATCGAACTGAATTATAAAGACACGGCCCGCAAACCCCGCTACATGCTGATAGTGGCCTCGGCAAGCAAATACGGCGACTATTTCACAGGCGGCAACGGCGCCAAGCTCTTCATTGACAACTTCTCGCTCGATTTCGATTACTAACCAACCTTACAATATACAATGAAACCTACTCTATTCGTTCTCGCCGCCGGCATGGGAAGCCGCTATGGCGGTCTGAAACAGATCGATCCAATTGACAAAGAAGGTCATATTATCATGGACTTTTCCATTT